>NZ_JBHVHF010000078.1:0-27473 GCF_042800315.1 Streptomyces sp. NPDC057638 | reverse complement strand
GCCCCGCGATGCGCGGGAGCCGTCGGTCGGCGGCGTCACGAAGCGGATTGGCTTCGCCAGTACCGGACACGGGTCTCAGCCCTCCGAGGGAGCGAGGCGCTTGAGCTCCGCCTCCGTCGACGCCAGCAGGTCGATCCAGGCGGACTCGAACTTCTCGACGCCCTCGTCCTCCAGCAGGCCCACGACCTCGTCGTAGGAGATGCCGAGCGCCTCGACGGCGGCCAGCTCCGCGCGCGACTGCTCGTACGTGCCGCGCACGGTGTCACCGGTGATGACACCGTGGTCGGCGGTGGCCTCCAGGGTGCCCTCCGGCATGGTGTTGACCGTGCCCGGGGCGACCAGCTCGTCCACGTACAGCGTGTCCTTGTACGCCTTGTCCTTGACCCCGGTGGAGGCCCACAGCGGACGCTGGCGGTTGGCGCCGTCGCGCTCCAGAGCGGTCCAGCGGTCGGAGGAGAAGACCTCCTCGTACGCCTCGTAGGCCAGCCGGGCGTTGGCCAGGCCCGCCTTGCCACGGGCGGCCTTGGCCGCGTCGGTGCCCAGGGCGTCGATCCGCTTGTCGATCTCGGTGTCGACCCGGGAGACGAAGAAGGAGGCCACCGAGTGGATCTTCGAGAGGTCCAGCCCGCGCTCCCTGGCCTTCTCCAGACCGGTGAGGTAGGCGTCCATGACCTCCCGGTAGCGCTCCAGCGAGAAGATCAGGGTCACATTGACGCTGATCCCGTGACCGATGGTCTCGGCGATCGCCGGGAGACCGGCCTTGGTCGCCGGGATCTTGATCAGGGTGTTGGGGCGGTCCACCAGCCAGGCCAGCTGCTTGGCCTCGGCGATGGTCGCCGCCGTGTGGTGCGCCAGCCGGGGGTCCACCTCGATGGAGACCCGGCCGTCCCGGCCGTCCGTGGCGTCGAAGACCGGGCGCAGGATGTCGGCGGCGTCCCGGACGTCCGCCGTGGTGATCATCCGGATGGCCTCGTCCACGGTGACCTTGCGCGCGGCCAGCTCCGTGAGCTGCTGCTCGTAGCCGTCGCCACCGCTGATGGCCTTCTGGAAGATCGACGGGTTGGTCGTCACGCCCACCACGTGCTGCTGGTCGATCAGCTCCGCGAGGTTGCCGGAGGTGATCCGCTTGCGCGACAGGTCGTCCAGCCAGATCGCCACGCCCTCGTCGGTGAGGCGCTTGAGTGCGTCAGTCATGAGTCTTGCTCCTGATCGGTCGTATACCGGCGTCAGCGCGCGGCGGCTTCGAGAGATTCCCGCGCGGCGGCGGCCACCGCCTCGGCGGTGAAGCCGAACTCGCGGAAGAGGATCTTGGCGTCGGCGGAGGCACCGAAGTGCTCCAGCGAGACGATCCGGCCCGCGTCACCCACATAGCGGTGCCACGTCAGCCCGATGCCGGCCTCGACCGCCACCCGCGCCGTCACGGACGGCGGCAGCACCGACGCGCGGTACTCCTGGTCCTGCTCCTCGAACCACTCCACCGACGGCATCGAGACCACCCGGGTGGGCACGCCCTCGGCCTGGAGCAGCTCCCGCGCGCCGACGGCGAGCTGCACCTCGGAGCCGGTGCCGATCAGCACCACCTGGGGCGCGCCGCCCTCGGCCTCGGCGAGTACGTAGCCGCCACGGGCCGCGTCCTCATTCCTCTCGTACGTCGGAACGCCCTGCCGGGTCAGCGCCAGGCCGTGCGGGGCACCGACCCCGAAGGTCTTGGTGTACCGCTTGAGGATCTCGCGCCAGGCGACGACGGTCTCGTTGGCGTCGGCCGGACGGACGATGTTCAGACCCGGGATGGCGCGCAGCGAGGCCAGGTGCTCCACCGGCTGGTGGGTCGGGCCGTCCTCGCCGAGGCCGATCGAGTCATGCGTCCAGACATAGGTGACCGGCAGGTGCATCAGCGCGGAGAGGCGCACCGCGTTGCGCATGTAGTCGGAGAAGACCAGGAAGGTCCCGCCGTAGATCCGGGTGTTGCCGTGGAGCGCGATGCCGTTCATCACGGCCGCCATCGAGTGCTCGCGGATGCCGAAGTGGATGGTGCGGCCGTACGGGTCGGCCTCCGGCAGCGGATTGCCCTCAGGCAGGAACGACGACGTCTTGTCGATGGTCGTGTTGTTGGAGCCCGCGAGGTCGGCCGAGCCGCCCCACAGCTCCGGCACCACCGCGCCCAGCGCCTGGAGGATCTTCCCGGAGGCGGCCCGGGTCGCGACGGCCTTGCCCGTCTCGAACTCCGGGAGCTTCTCCTCCCAGCCCGCGGGCAGCTCGCCCGCCTGGACGCGGTCGAACTCGGCGGCGCGCTCCGGGTTGGCGGTGCGCCACGCGGCGAGGGACTTCTCCCACTCCGCCTTCGCCTCACGGCCGCGCTCCAGCGCCTCGCGGGTGTGCCCGATGACCGCGTCGGAGACCTCGAAGTGCAGCTCCGGGTCGAAGCCGAGGACGCGCTTGGTGGCCGCGACCTCCTCCTCGCCCAGCGCCGAGCCGTGCGCGGCCTCGGTGTTCTGCGCGTGCGGGGCGGGCCAGGCGATGATCGAGCGGGCCGCGATGAACGACGGGCGCCCGGTCTCGGCCTGCGCCGCCCGCAGCGCCTGGTAGAGGCCGTCCGGGTCGAGGTCGCCGTTGGGGAGCTGCGCCACCCGCTGGACGTGCCAGCCGTACGCCTCGTACCGCTGGAGCGTGTCCTCGGAGACGGCGGTCTCGGTGTCGCCCTCGATGGAGATGTGGTTGTCGTCCCACAGCAGCACCAGGTTGCCGAGCTTCTGGTGCCCGGCGAGCGAGGACGCCTCGGCGGCGATGCCCTCCTGGAGGCAGCCGTCACCGGCGATGGCCCAGATGGTGTGGTCGAACGGGGAGGTGCCGGGGGCGGCCTCCGGGTCGAACAGACCGCGCTCGTAGCGGGCGGCCATCGCCATGCCGACCGCGTTGGCCACGCCCTGGCCGAGCGGGCCGGTCGTCGTCTCGACGCCGGTGGTGTGCCCGTACTCGGGGTGACCGGGGGTCTTCGAACCCCAGGTACGGAACGACTTGAGGTCGTCCAGCTCCAGCCCGTACCCCGCGAGGTACAGCTGGACGTAGAGGGTCAGCGACGCGTGGCCGGCCGAGAGGACGAACCGGTCCCGGCCGGTCCACTCCGCGTCGGCGGGGTCGTGCCGCATGACCTTCTGGAACAGCACGTACGCGGCGGGCGCGAGGCTCATGGCCGTACCTGGGTGGCCGTTACCGACCTTCTGTACGGAATCCATGGCCAGGACGCGGGCCGTATCCACGGCCCTCGTGTCCAGATCGGTCCATGTGAGGTCTGTGGTGGTCGGCTTGGTGCTCACCCTGGGTCAGGGCTCCTCTCCACATGTCTGGCGCATGTGCTCTGACACATGTCGTCCCCCGGTGACGCGAAAGCACCGGGCGCTGCCGAGCCTACCCGCGCCCCGCCCACCGGCCTCTCATCCGAGGCGGCTCCCCCCGCCCACCCCTGGTGAACGAGGGGTCAACACGACCCCACCCCCGTGCAGGACGACGGATGGGCAGCCTCTACAGTGGCGTGGTACGCGCAAGTCCTCACCGGATCCTCATCCGTGTCCTCACCCGTCGCCGCGGGTGTACGGGGCTTGCTGGGAGTCTCTGTCAGGGGTGTGCGTGACGGCCATCGAATCCCGTCCAGCGGGTGGGGGCACCACCGATGCCCGGGTGGCCCTCGGTGAACTCGGGACCAGCCCCGTGGACCGGTCGTTCGGGGCCCGGCTCAAGGCGTTCGTCGCCCTCACCAAGCCGCGGATCATCGAACTGCTGCTGATCACCACCGTGCCGGTGATGTTCCTCGCCGAGGGCGGGGTCCCCGACCTGTGGCTGGTGCTCGCCACCTGCTTCGGCGGCTACCTCTCCGCCGGTGGCGCCAACGCGCTCAACATGTACCTCGACCGCGACATCGACGCGCTCATGCAGCGCACCGCGCACCGCCCCCTGGTCACGGGCGTGGTCTCACCGCGCGAGGCCCTCGTCTTCGGCCTCACCCTGGCGGTGGTCTCCACCCTCTGGTTCGGCCTCACGGTCAACTGGCTCTCCGCCTGGCTCGCGCTCGGCGCGCTCCTCTTCTACGTCGTCGTCTACACGATGCTGCTGAAGCGGCGCACCGCCCAGAACATCGTCTGGGGCGGCATCGCGGGCTGTCTGCCGGTGCTGATCGGCTGGTCCGCCGTCACCAACTCGATGTCCTGGGCCGCCGTCATCCTCTTCATGGTGATCTTCTTCTGGACGCCGCCGCACTACTGGCCGCTGTCGATGAAGGTCCGGGAGGACTACGCCCGGGTGGGTGTGCCGATGCTCCCCGTGGTCGCCTCCAACAAGGTGGTCGCCCGCCAGATCGTGCTCTACAGCTGGGTCATGGTCGGCGTCTCCCTGCTGCTCACCCCGCTGGGGTACACCGGCTGGTTCTACACCGCCGTCGCACTGGCCGCGGGCGGCTGGTGGCTGTGGGAGGCACACGCGCTCCAGGCCCGGGCCAAGGCGGGCCTGACCGGCGCGAAGCTCAAGGAGATGCGGCTCTTCCACTGGTCCATCACCTATGTCTCCGTGGTCTTCCTGGCCGTGGCGGTCGACCCGTTCCTGCGCTGACCGCCCGCCGAGGCGCTCCCCGAACCCCGTGCACCGCCTGGTGCGCGGGGTTCGCCGTATGTGGGCGCGATCACCTGGCCCCGGCTGTTTACCGGTAAGTAGCATCGGGCCATGGCAGACGACACCAAGCAGGCAGAGCGCAGGACCACCAAGCTGGCCAAGGAGATCGGCGCCTTCTCCCGCGCCCACGGCGGCGCCGAGGGCCAACTGGCGTACCTCGGACAGGCCGGTACCCGGATCGTCCTGGTCGGCGAGGACGGCACCTGGGGCGACCTCGTGGCCCCCACCCACGCCATCGCCCTGGCCGCCGCCGAGCGCGCCGGGCTCACCCTCCAGGAGTCCTTCGACGGCGCGATGGCGGCGAAGGTGCGCACCGGGCCGTACGAGTGGAGCCGCATGGCGGGGATCCAGGTGGGCGGACCGTCGAACGGCTGACCGCCTGACCGGGGGGCGTCGTGGGGCTCTGGCCCCGGCCGTGGGGCGGGCGATGTGGCTGGGCGCCGCCTGGCCGTGGGTGCCGGCGCGCCGTTGTCCGGCGCGGGGTCGGTGGCTTCCCTTGTGCGCGGTCCGCAGGTGCGGTGTCTGTCGCTGCCGCTGTCTTTTGTGTGCGGGGTTCGGTGGCCTCCGGGCTCACCTCCTCGGGAGCGGCGGATGAGGCGCCCGTGTTCGGTGAGGCCGGGTTGTCCCGCCCCTCCCTGCGGGGGCGACCCTGCACCCCCCGAACCTGCCCGCTGGCCCCCGGCTGCGTCGGTACCTGTCCATGTGACCCTGACCGGTCGGGGGTGGTTCCGTCGCTGCGGCTGTCCTTCGTCTGCGGGGTTCGGTGGCCTCCGGGCTCACCTCCTCGGGAGCGGCGGATGAGGCGCCCGTGTTCGGTGAGGCCGGGTCCGCCCGCCCCTCCCTGCGGGGGCGACCCTGCACCCCCCGAACGTGCCCCCTGACCCCCGGCTGCGGTGGTGACGGCCGGTGTGACCGTGACCCGTTGTCGACACGCGAAGGGAGCCCGCCCCCGGATTCCCGAGGGAGCCCCGCCACCGGATTCGCTCACGGTGGCTCTGCCGGTGATTAGCTCCGTGTGAGGACTCGACCTACCTGAGGTCGGTCCTGAGCCGAAGGGGCGCGTCGAGTTTTCACGGCCGTCGCGCGGAGATCGCGAGGAACGAGCGATCGAGCACGTCGGACGCGAAAATCTCGACTAGAGCGCCCCGGAGGAGAAGGACCGCTCAATAGGAGCGGCGGCGGGCGTGGTTTCTGTTTCGGGGCGTTCGCGGAGGCTGAGGGCCAGTCGGACGACGGCGATCCACATCAGTGAGGAGCCGAGCATATGGGCGCCGACCAGGATTTCGGGGACTCCGGTGAAGTACTGGAGGTAGCCGATGCCGCCTTGGGCGAGCAGGATCAGCAGCAGTTCACGGCAGCGGGCCCGGACGTCGTCCGGGGCGTCCACGCCACGGACGACCAGCCACATCGCCAGTGCCAGCGCGCACACGACCCAGGCGGCGATGGCGTGCACATGGGCGGCCAGCGTCCAGTCCCATGGCATCCGGGGGACGTCGCTGCTGTCGCCCGCGTGCTTGCCCGAGCCGGTGACGCCGGTGCCCAGCACGATCAGGACGACGGTGGTCGCGACGATCGCCCAGGCCAGCTTGCGTACCGGGCGGGGTACCCGGGGCCGGGCCGGGCCGTCGCCTTCGCCCGCCCGGTGCCAGGTGATGACGGTCACGGTCAGCAGTGCGTTCGCCGCGATGAAGTGTCCGGCCACGGTCCAGGGGTTGAGCCCGGTCCACACGGTGATCCCGCCGAGGACGGCGTTGCTCGCCACGATCCAGAACTGGGCCCAGCCGAGCCGGGTCAGCGGGCGGCGCCTCGGCTTGGAGGAGCGGGCGGCGATGATGGTCCAGCCCACGGCCGCCGACAGCACGTAGGTGAGCATCCGGTTGCCGAATTCGATCGCTCCGTGCAGCCCCTGCTCGGGGGTGGCGAAGAGGCTGTCGTCCGTGCACTTGGGCCAGGTGTCACAGCCGAGCCCGGAGCCGGTCAGCCGGACCGCGCCACCTGTGACGATGATCAGAACGCTCATCACGACGGCGGAGAGCGCGGCGCGCCGCAGGATCCCGGGGCGGGGTGTCCAGCGCTGGGCGATGGAGGCGAGGGGGGTTTGCACGGGCCCCATCGTAGGACGGGCCTTGTGCAACTTTTCACGAGGGGGGTCCGTTGCGCACGGCGCGAAGGGCCTGAACCGCTGGCGGGGGCGTACGCCGGGCGTGCGGCGGTAGGGGGTTGCGTGCGGGGCCGTCGGCCGACGGTACGGGAGGGGTGGCCCGGGTGCCCTCAGCGCGGTGGCGTGTGGGTGGCCCGGAAGCGGGCCGCGTCGAGCGGGCCCTCCTCCTCCCACCACACCGCGATCCGCCAGTGCGTCCCGGCGGCCGGCCGGTCCGGCCCGTTCAGCAGCGCGTCCACCAGCTCCCCGGCGACGGCCTCCGCGCTGTGGTCGGTCACCGCGTCCATGCCCCGCCAGGGGTAGGCCATCGGGACCCAGGGCCCGCCCTCGGTCTCCCGGGTGTCCAGCCGCCACACCGCCCGCCAGGAGTGGGCCCGTAGCAGCCTCCGTACCTCCGTCAGCTCCAGGGCCAGGCCCTCGGCGATGGTCTCCGGTGCCACGCCCTCGATCCGGGCGGCGACGACGGCGAGCGGCAGCAGCCGGTCGGGGAGCAGGCCGTCGGCGCGCAGCCGGGTCAGCCCGCTGCCGAACGGGCAGCGGCGCAGCCGTCGCTTCAGCTGGTCGGCGAGGTGCTCCAGGGCGGCCGAGTGGGAGGTCTCGGCGCCCTCGGCGGTGAGGGCGGTCTCGGGCAGCTCCTGGAACTCGCGCTCCGCGCGGACCGCCCAGGCCGTCGCCGCGACCAGGTCGCCGAGTTCCTCCAGCCGGTCGCCGAGGAAGGCGTGCGCCTGGGCGAGGCCCTCCCGGTTGACCGGGTCGGCGGCGTCCAGGGCCTCCCACACCCCGACGGCCTTCCGGGTCGCGGCGAGCGCGGCGAGCCCGTCATCGCGGGCGGTGGGGGTGGGGCCGTCACCGCCCGGGGGAAAGACGTAGCGCGGCAGGCCCAGTTCGTCGCTGAGGGGTTCGGCGAGGTACACCGCCTGCGCGAGCAGCGCCCTGGCGTACCAGCGGGCGTGCTCGGGGTCATGGCACGCGGGTCCGGCGCCGCGCCGTACCGCCTCCCGGGCGGCGGCCAGGGCCTCGGGGCGGCGGCCCGCGTCGAAGTGGTGCCGGGCGAGATCCCCGTACCGCAGCCCCAGCCGCGCGGCGAGCGCGCGGTCCCGTGCGGCGTGCGGGGTGAGGGCGGCTATCAGCTCCCTCACCATGCGTTCGCGCTCGGCGGCGGGGATACCGGCCCGGCCGGATCTGACCCGGGCCCACTCCGCGTCCAGTCGCAGTGCGGCGGTGCGCTCCATCGCGGCCTCCCCCACGCTGATCGCGCTGATCTTGGCAGCCTCATACTGGCCCCGCCGCCCGGGCCGGCGGAAGACGCGGGACCGGCAACGGCCTCCTTCGGAGGAGGGGAGGTGGTGGCCGGACCCCGGGCGGGAGGTACGGAGAGGGCGCGCCCGCCTCCGTACGCGCCAGGGAGTGCCCGGGGCGCCGTCTTCGTACGCGCCGGGAGGAGGTGTCCTACTCCCAGCGGAAGAGGCGCCCCGCCGCGCCCAGCGAGACGGTGGCCCAGGCGGTCAGGATGCCCAGGTCGCCCCAGGGCAGGGAGTGCCCGTCCTGGAGAACGTCGCGCAGCCCGTCGGAGAGCGCGGAGATCGGCAGCAGCGCCAGCGCCGACTCGACGCCGTCGGGGAAGCGGTCCAGTGGCACCATCACCCCGCCGCCCGCCAGCATCAGCAGGAAGACCAGGTTGGCGGCGGCCAGGGTGGCCTCCGCGCGCAGGGTGCCCGCCATCAGCAGCCCCAGCCCGCTGAAGGCGGCGGTGCCGAGCGCGAGCAGCAGGAACACGGTGAGCGGATTGCCCCGCGGGGACCAGCCGAGGGCCAGCGCGATGGCGGTCAGGAGTGCGATCTGGAGCAGTTCGGTCAGCAGCACCGACAGTGTCTTGGCGCACATCAGGGCCCAGCGGGGCAGCGGGGAGGCGCCGAGGCGCTTGAGCACCCCGTAGCGCCGTTCGAAGCCGGTGGCGATGGCCTGGCCGGTGAAGGCGGTCGACATCACGGCGAGCGCCAGGACCCCGGGGGCGAGGAAGTCGACGGCCGGGCCGTCGCCCGTGTCGATGATGTCGACGGTGGAGAAGAGCACCAGGACCAGGGACGGGATGACCACGGTGAGCAGCAGCTGCTCACCGTTGCGCAGCAGCATCCGCGTCTCCAGCGCGGTCTGCGCGGCGATCATGCGGCCGATGGGGGCGGCCCCGGGCCTGGGGGTGAAGGTGCCCGCGCTCATGTCCGCTCCTGCCCGCGGTCGTCCGGCGCGGGGGTGCCCGCGGCGGTGGTGTGCGTCCTCGTAGACGGACTCGTACGCGTCCTCGTACGCGGACTCGTGCGCGTCGTCATGACCGCAGCTCCTTGCCGGTCAGCTCCAGGAAGACGTCCTCCAGGGTGTGCCGCTCCACCGAGATGCCCTCGGGCATCACCCCGTTCTGGGCGCACCAGGTGGTGACGGTGGCCAGCAGCTGGGGGCCGACCTCGCCGGTTATCCGGTAGGCGCCGGGGGTCAGCTCGATGGCCTGGGTGCCGTCGGGGAGCGCCTTGAGCAGCGAGACGACGTCCAGACCGGCCCGGCCGGTGAAACGCAGGGTGTTCTCGGCGCCGCCCCGGCAGAGCCGCTCGGGGCTGCCCTGGGCGATGACCCGGCCCGCGTCGATGATCGCGACGTCGTCGGCGAGCTCTTCGGCCTCGTCCATGAAGTGGGTGGTCAGCACGGTGGAGACGCCGTCGGCGCGCAGTTCGCGCACCAGCTCCCAGGTGGCGCGGCGGGCCTGGGGGTCGAGTCCGGCGGTGGGCTCGTCGAGGAAGACCAGTTCGGGGCGGCCGACGACGGCCATGGCGAGCGCGAGCCGCTGTTGCTGGCCGCCGGAGAGCCGCCGGTAGGAGGTGCGCCCGCAGGAGCCGAGCCCGAGCCGTTCGATCAGGGTGTCCACGTCCAGCGGGTGGGCGTGGAGCGTGGCCATATGGCGGAGCATCTCGTCGGCGCGGGCGCCGGAGTAGACGCCGCCGGACTGGAGCATCACGCCGATGCGGGTGCGCAGCGCGGCGGCGTCGGCGGCCCTGGCGGGGTCGAGGCCGAGGACGCGTACGGTGCCCGCGTCGGGGCGCACATAGCCCTCGCAGGTCTCCACGGTGGTGGTCTTCCCGGCGCCGTTGGGGCCGAGCACGGCGGTGACCTGGGCGGGGAGGACATCGAGGTCGAGGCCGTCGACGGCGGTGGTGGATCCGTACCGTTTGACCAGGCCCCGGATCTGGACGACGGGCTCGCTAGGCATGCCGGGAAGTCTAGGCGTGCTCGCGCCGGGCCCGGACCGCGCCCTCCCGTCGGCGGTCGCGCCGCGTGAGGTGGCCCGCTCACCCGTGTGGGTGCGGTGGTCAGGGGCAATGCGGGGGTCATGGTGGGGGAACTTCTCGGAAACCGCTGTCAGCCGATGGCTGGGCGCGCTGTGGGGCGGAAGGCCGTGAAAAGGGAGAGAATCGCAGGTCAGAGGTGGTTCTCGGGGGGAAAGTGGGTGGCCTGGATTAGGTGACCCTAAGTGACGAAGCGCACCGGGTGAGACCCGGACGGCGGTTGTCACGCTCGAACGAATTACGCAACAATGGTGTTGTGAAAAACGTCGGCGAGGCTCCCCACGAGGACTTCGCGACCGGGCTGCGCGCGGACCACTCGACCCGCACCCGCGTCGCGCGCTCCGTGCTGGATCACGGCCCCTCGACGGTGGCCGACCTCGCGGCCCGGCTCGGCCTCACCCAGGCCGCCGTCCGCCGCCATCTCGACACCCTGGTAGCCGAGCAGGTCGTCGAACCCCGTGAGCAGCGGATCTACGGCACCCGCACCCGAGGCAGGCCCGCCAAGGTCTTCGCGCTCACCGCGTGCGGCCGGGACTCCTTCGACCAGTCCTATGACGCGCTGGCCGTGGACGCGCTGCGCTGGATCGAGCAGCACGCCGGGGGAGGGGAGGCGGTCGCCGCCTTCGCCCGGGACCGGATCGAGGCCCTCGGCGGACCCTATCGCGCGGCGGTCGAGGCCGCCCCGCCCGGGGAGCGCACCGCGGCCCTGGCGAAGGCCCTGAGCGCCGACGGGTACGCTGCTACGGCGCGCGGCGCGCCGGATCCGGGGCAGGGCGAGCAGCTCTGCCAGCACCACTGCCCGGTCGCCCATGCCGCCGAGCGGTATCCGCAGCTCTGCGAGGCGGAGACCGAGTTCTTCTCGCGTCTGCTCGGGACCCATGTGCAGCGTCTGGCCACCATCGCCCACGGTGACGGTGTCTGTACGACGTTCATCCCCCGCGGCGCCACCGCACCAGCTTCCCCATCATCAGCATCCACACGTAAGGCCGGGAGGAACCCCGCATGACTCTCCCCACGGAGACTGCCCATCCTGAACTGGAGGGGCTGGGTAAGTACGAATTCGGCTGGGCCGACTCCGACGCGGCAGGCGCCGCGGCCAAGCGCGGTCTGAACGAAGACGTCGTCCGCGACATCTCGGCGAAGAAGAACGAGCCCGAGTGGATGCTGAAGCTGCGCCTGAAGGGGCTGCGGCTCTTCGACAAGAAGCCCATGCCGACCTGGGGCTCGGACCTCTCCGGCATCGACTTCGACAACATCAAGTACTTCGTGCGCTCCACCGAGAAGCAGGCCGCCTCCTGGGAGGACCTGCCGGAGGACATCAAGAACACCTACGACAAGCTCGGCATCCCGGAGGCGGAGAAGCAGCGCCTGGTCGCCGGTGTCGCCGCGCAGTACGAGTCGGAGGTCGTCTACCACCAGATCCGTGAGGACCTGGAGGAGCAGGGCGTCATCTTCCTCGACACCGACACCGCGCTGAAGGAGCACCCGGAGCTCTTCCAGGAGTACTTCGGCACCGTCATCCCGGTCGGCGACAACAAGTTCGCCTCGCTGAACACGGCCGTCTGGTCCGGTGGCTCCTTCATCTATGTGCCGAAGGGTGTCCAGGTCGACATCCCGCTCCAGGCCTACTTCCGTATCAACACGGAGAACATGGGTCAGTTCGAGCGGACGCTGATCATCGTCGACGAGGACGCCTACGTCCACTACGTCGAGGGCTGTACCGCCCCGATCTACTCCTCCGACTCGCTGCACAGCGCCGTCGTGGAGATCATCGTCAAGAAGGGCGGCCGCTGCCGCTACACGACGATCCAGAACTGGTCGAACAACGTCTACAACCTGGTCACCAAGCGCGCCGTCGCCTACGAGGGCGCCACCATGGAGTGGGTCGACGGCAACATCGGCTCCAAGGTCACCATGAAGTACCCCGCGGTCTACCTGATGGGCGAGCACGCCAAGGGCGAGACGCTCTCCATCGCCTTCGCGGGCGAGGGGCAGCACCAGGACGCGGGCGCCAAGATGGTCCACATGGCCCCCAACACCTCCTCCAACATCGTCTCCAAGTCGGTGGCGCGGGGCGGCGGCCGGACCTCCTACCGCGGTCTGATCGAGATCGGCGAGGGCGCGCCCGGGGCCAAGTCCAACGTCCTGTGTGACGCGCTGCTGGTCGACACCATCTCCCGCTCGGACACCTACCCCTATGTGGACGTCCGCGAGGACGATGTCTCCATGGGGCATGAGGCGACCGTCTCCAAGGTCTCCGAGGACCAGCTCTTCTATCTGATGAGCCGCGGCATGACCGAGTTCGAGGCCATGGCGATGATCGTGCGCGGCTTCGTCGAGCCGATCGCCAAGGAGCTGCCGATGGAGTACGCGCTGGAGCTCAACCGGCTGATCGAGCTGCAGATGGAGGGCTCGGTCGGCTAAGCGGCCGCCCATGCCAGCCCGGGGCGGGCCCGCGCGCCCGCCCCGGCCCCTGACTTTTTCGACCCAGAGGCAGAGAGAGAGCACGACGACAGCCATGGCTGAGGCTCAGAACATCCCGGCGGGATCCACCACCGCCGGAGCGATCGCGGTGGCCGCCGAGTCGACCGTCGCCACCCGTATGAGTGCGCCCCCGTCCTTCGACGTGGCGGACTTCCCGGTCCCGCACGGCCGCGAGGAGGAGTGGCGCTTCACGCCCCTGGCGCGGCTCCGCGGGCTGCACGACGGCACCGCCGTCGCCACCGGCGACGGGGCGAAGACCGTGATCGAGGCCCCCGAGGGCGTGAGCGTGGAGACCGTCGGCCGTGACGACGCCCGGCTCGGCCGCGCGGGCACGCCGGTGGACCGGGTCGCCGCCCAGGCGTACAGCTCCTTCGCGTCCGCCTCGGTCATCACCGTGCCCAAGGAGACCGTGCTCACCGAGCCGATCCGGATCGCGGTCCGCGGCGAGGGCGGGGTCGCCTTCGGTCACCAGGTGATCGAGCTGGCGCCGTTCGCCGAGGCCGTCGTCGTCATCGACCACACCGGTGACGGCGTCTTCGCCGCCAACGTCGACTACCTGATCGGTGACGGCGCCAAGCTGACCGTCGTCTCCGTCCAGGACTGGGACGACAAGGCCGTCCACTGCGGCCAGCACAACGCGCTGGTCGGCCGGGACGCCTCCTTCAAGTCCGTCGTCGTCACCTTCGGCGGCGACCTGGTCCGGCTGCACCCCCGCGTCACGTACGCGGCCACCGGCGGCGAGGCCGAGCTGTTCGGGCTCTACTTCACCGACCAGGGCCAGCACCAGGAGCACCGTCTCCTCGTCGACCACAACCAGCCGCACAACACGTCGAACGCGGTCTACAAGGGCGCGCTCCAGGGCGACGACGCCCACGCGGTGTGGATCGGTGACGTGCTCATCCGGGTCGCCGCCGAGGGCACCGACACCTACGAGATGAACCGCAACCTGGTCCTCACGGACGGCGCGCGGGTCGACTCCGTACCGAACCTGGAGATCGAGACCGGCGAGATCGTCGGCGCCGGGCACGCCTCCGCGACCGGCCGCTTCGACGACGAGCAGCTCTTCTACCTGATGGCCCGCGGCATCCCGGAGCAGGAGGCCCGCCGTCTGGTGGTCCGCGGCTTCTTCGCCGAGCTGGTCCAGCAGATCGGCCTGCCCGATGTCGAGGAGCGCCTGATCGCCAAGATCGAGGAAGAGCTGGAGGCGTCGGTCGCATGAGCTTCGTCCGTGTCTGTGGGATGAGCGAGCTGGAGGAGGACACCCCCAAGCGGGTGGAACTCGACGGCACGCCCGTCTCGGTCGTCCGGACCGAGGGCGAGGTCTTCGCCATCCACGACATCTGCTCCCACGCCAACGTCTCCCTGTCGGAGGGTGAGGTGGAGGACTGCCAGATCGAGTGCTGGCTCCACGGCTCCGCCTTCGACCTCCGTACCGGCAAGCCGTCCGGACTGCCCGCGACGCGCCCCGTCCCCGTTTACCCCGTCAAGATCGAAGGGGACGATGTGCTCGTCTCCGTCACCCAGGAGTCCTGAGTCACCCATGGCTACGCTTGAAATCCGCGACCTGCACGTCTCCGTCGAAGCCGAGAACGGCTCCCGGGAGATCCTCAAGGGCGTCGACCTGACCGTGAAGCAGGGCGAGACCCACGCCATCATGGGCCCCAACGGCTCCGGCAAGTCCACCCTGGCCTACTCGCTCGCCGGTCACCCCAAGTACACGATCACCGGCGGCCAGGTCACCCTGGACGGCGAGGACGTCCTGGAGATGAGCGTCGACGAGCGCGCCCGCGCCGGTCTCTTCCTGGCCATGCAGTACCCGGTCGAGGTCCCCGGTGTCTCGGTCTCCAACTTCCTGCGCACCTCCGCCACCGCCATCCGCGGCGAGGCCCCCAAGCTGCGTACCTGGGTGAAGGAGGTCAGGGAGGCCATGGAGCGGCTGAACATGGACCCCGCCTTCGCCGAGCGCAATGTCAACGAGGGCTTCTCCGGCGGTGAGAAGAAGCGCCACGAGATCCTCCAGCTCGAACTGCTCAAGCCCAAGGTCGCGATCCTGGACGAGACCGACTCCGGTCTCGACGTCGACGCCCTGCGTATCGTCTCCGAGGGCGTCAACCGGGTCCGCGAGTCCGGTGAGGTCGGCACCCTGCTGATCACGCACTACACCCGGATCCTGCGGTACATCAAGCCCGACCACGTCCACGTCTTCGCCAACGGCAGGATCGCCGAGTCCGGCGGTCCCGAGCTGGCGGACAAGCTGGAGGCCGAGGGCTACGAGGCATATGTGAAGGGTGGCGCTTCTTCATGACCCAGCTGCCGGGCCTCCTCGACACCGAGGCGATCCGCAAGGACTTCCCGATCCTGGACCGGGTGCTCCACGACGGAAAGAAGCTCGTCTACCTGGACAGTGCCGCCAGCTCGCAGAAGCCGCGCCAGGTCATCGACGCGCTGAGCGACTACTACGAGCGGCACCACGCCAACGTCCACCGTGGCGTCCATGTGCTCGCCGAAGAGGCCACGGCACTGTACGAAGGCGCGCGCACCAAGGTCGCCGAGTTCATCAACGCCCCCAGCCGCGATGAGGTGATCTTCACCAAGAACGCCTCGGAGTCGCTGAACCTCGTCGCGAACATGCTCGGCTGGGCCGATGAGCCCTACCGGGTCGACCGTGACACCGAGATCGTCATCACGGAGATGGAGCACCACTCCAACATCGTGCCGTGGCAGCTGCTGGCGCAGCGCACCGGCGCGAAGCTGAAGTGGTTCGGGCTGACCGACGACGGCCGGCTCGACCTCTCCGCGATCGACCAGGTCATCACCGAGAAGACGAAGATCGTCTCGTTTGTCCTGGTCTCCAACATCCTGGGCACCATCAACCCGGTCGAGGCGATAGTCCGCCGCGCCCAGGAGGTCGGCGCCCTCGTCCTGATCGACGCCTCCCAGGCCGCCCCGCACGCCCCGCTGGACGTGCAGGCCCTCGGCGCCGACTTCGTGGCCTTCACCGGTCACAAGATGTGCGCTCCGACCGGCATCGGGGTGCTCTGGGGCCGCCAGGAGCTGCTGGAGGACCTGCCGCCGTTCCTCGGTGGCGGCGAGATGATCGAGACCGTCTCGATGCACTCCTCCACCTACGCCCCGGCGCCGCACAAGTTCGAGGCGGGCACGCCCCCGATCGCCCAGGCCGTCGGCCTCGGCGCGGCGGTGGACTACCTCAACGCGATCGGCATGGAGAAGATCGCCGCCCATGAGCACGCGCTCACCGAGTACGCGGTGAAGCGGCTGCTTGAGGTCCCCGACCTCAAGATCATCGGCCCGGTCTCGGCCGAGGACCGCGGGGCCGCGATCTCCTTCACGCTGGGTGACATCCACCCGCATGACGTGGGTCAGGTGCTGGACGAGCAGGGCATCGCGGTCCGGGTGGGTCACCACTGCGCCCGCCCGGTCTGCCTGCGGTACGGAATTCCCGCGACCACGCGGGCGTCGTTCTATCTGTACTCCACGCCCGGCGAGGTCGACGCGCTGATCGACGGGCTGGAGCACGTCCGTCGTTTCTTCGGGTAGAGCGGAGCCCCTGTGAAGCTTGATTCGATGTACCAGGACGTCATCCTCGACCACTACAAGAACCCGCATGGCAAGGGGTTGAGGGACGGCGACGCCGAGGTACACCATGTCAACCCCACCTGCGGTGATGAGATCACGCTGCGGGTGAAGTACGACGGGTCGCGCATCGAGGACGTCTCGTACGAGGGCCAGGGCTGTTCCATCAGCCAGGCCAGCGCGTCGGTCCTCAACGAGCTGCTGGTCGGCAAGGAGCTGGCCGAGGCGCAGCGGATCCAGGCCACCTTCCTGGAGCTGATGCAGTCCAAGGGCCAGGTCGAGCCGGATGACGCGATGGAGGAGGTGCTGGAGGACGCCGTGGCGTTCGCCGGTGTCTCCAAGTACCCGGCGCGCGTGAAGTGCGCGCTGCTGAGCTGGATGGCGTGGAAGGACGCGACCGCGCAGGCCCTCGGCGACGCCGGGAGCCCCGCCCGCCCCGAGAGGAAGACCGCATGACCGAGAACGCGGGGGCCGCGCTCAAGCCGGCCTCGGAGGAAGAGGTCCGTGAGGCCCTGTACGACGTCGTCGACCCCGAGCTGGGTATCGACGTGGTCAACCTGGGTCTGATCTACGGCATCCACATCGACGAGTCGAACATCGCGACCCTGGACATGACCCTGACGTCGGCGGCCTGTCCGCTGACCGATGTGATCGAGGACCAGGCGAAGTCGGCGACGGACGGCATCGTCAACGAGCTGAAGATCAACTGGGTCTGGATGCCCCCGTGGGGCCCGGACAAGATCACCGACGACGGCCGGGAGCAGCTGCGGGCGCTCGGCTTCAACGTCTGAGTTCTGGCTTCTGGGGAGGGCCCCGCACGCGCGTGCGGGGCCCTTCTTCCGTCCCTGGATGTGTACGGGCGTACACATTCATGCGTACGCTGGTACGCATGGGATACGGAATGCTGGCCGCCGCCATCGTCGCCGAGGTCGCGGGCACCACGGCCATGAAGTACAGCGAGGGCTTCACCCGGCTGTGGCCCTCGGTGATCACCGTCGTCGGCTATGTCGTGGCCTTCTCGCTGCTCGCCCAGGCGCTCAAGACACTCTCCGTCGGCACCGCCTACGCCATCTGGGCGGGCATCGGCACGGCGGCCGTCGCCGCGATCGGCATGGCCTTCCTCGGGGAGACCGCCAGCCTCGCCAAGTTCGCCGGGATAGCGCTCGTCATCGCCGGGGTCGTCGTCCTCAACCTGGGCGGGGCCCACTGATGGCCCGCGACCGCCGCGACCTGGGCGGGGCCCACTGATGGCCCGCCGCTACGACCCCGACCGCCGCCAGCGGATCATCGACGCCGCCGTCCGGGTCGTCACCCGGGACGGCCTCGGCGGCCTCACCCACCGCACCGCCGCCGCCGAGGCCGATGTGCCGCTCGGCTCCACCACGTACCACTTCGGCTCCCTCGAAGAGCTGCTGACGGCGGCGCTGCGGCAGACCAACGAGACCTTCGCCGACGCCGTACGCCAGGACCCCGCCCTCACCGACCCCGAGGCGGACCTCGCCACCGGTCTGGCGCGGGTCATGGGCACCTGGCTGGCGGGCGAGCGCTCCCGCGTCGAGCGGGAGTACGAGCTGTACCTCGCCGCCCTGCGCCGCCCCGCGCTGCGGCCCGTCGCCGCCGAGTGGACCGCCGGGGTCGTCGCCGCGCTCGCGCCGCGAACCGATCCGGTCACCGCCCGCGCGCTGGTCGCCGTGATGGACGGGATCTGTCTCCAGGTACTGCTGACGGGGACGGCGTACGAGGAGGGGTACGCGCGGGAGGTGCTGGCGCGGGTGATCGGGGGAGGCGCGGGCCTTGGTCCTGGTCCTGGCCCCGGCTCCGGGTCCGGCGCCACGGCATGAGACCGGGCGGGGGACTCGGCGCCACGGCATGAGACCGGTTCGCCCGGGTGGTGGGGGTGGCGTTAGGTTTCTTCTCATGACCGACTCACCTCGCACCACCTCCGGCGCCGTCGCCGCCGGGCTCGCCACCCTCACCCCCGAGGGCACCGTTCTCGACACCTGGTTCCCCGCCCCCGCGCTCGTCGCCGAGCCGGGCCCCTCCGGAACCGAGCGGCTCACCGCCGAGCGCGCCGTCGAGCTGCTCGGCGAGGGCGCGGCCCAGGCGATCGGGCCCGACGCCCGCCGTGGCGTGGAGGTCGTCGCCGTCCGTACCGTCATCTCCTCGCTGGACGAGAAGCCGCTCGACGCCCACGACGCCTACCTCCGGCTCCACCTCCTCTCCCACCGGCTGGTCAAGCCGCACGGGCAGAGCCTGGACGGCGTCTTCGGCCTCCTCGCCAACGTCGCCTGGACCTCGCTGGGCCCCGTCGCCGTCGACAACGTCGAGACCGTCCGGCTCAACGCCCGCGCCGAGGGCCTCCACCTCCAGGTGACCAGCATCGACAAGTTCCCCCGGATGACGGACTACGTCAGCCCCAAGGGCGTCCGCATCGCCGACGCCGACCGGGTCCGCCTCGGCGCCCACCTGGCCGAGGGCACCACCGTCATGCACGAGGGCTTCGTCAACTTCAACGCCGGAACCCTCGGCACCTCCATGGTCGAGGGCCGCATCTCGGCGGGCGTCGTCGTCGGCGACGGCTCCGACATCGGCGGCGGCGCCTCCACCATGGGCACCCTCTCCGGCGGCGGCAACGTGATCATCTCCATCGGCGAGCGCTCCCTGATCGGCGCCGAGGCGGGCGTCGGCATCCCGCTCGGCGACGAGTGCGTGGTCGAGGCGGGCCTCTATGTCACCGCCGGTACTCGGGTGACCATGCCCGACGGCGAGATCGTCAAGGCGCGCGAGCTGGCCGGGGTCAACAACATCCTGTTCCGGCGGAACTCGGTGACGGGCGCGGTCGAGGCCCGCCCGAACAACGCGGTGTGGGGCGGGCTGAACGACATCCTGCACGCGCACAACTGAGGGGTGTAGCGGGGTGAGGGCCTCGCCCTCCTGGGGTGGTTGACCCGGGAGGGCGGGGTCTTCTGATGTGGGGCTCGCTTCTCCGAGTCGATGGTTACTGTCCGCTGGGGCCCGTGCAGATGAGCAGGCCGCCCAGGCAGGTGATTCGGAACGCCCCGTCCTCGTGGATGGTCCGCTCGACGCGTTGACGGGCGCGTTCGACGGTCGCCTGGAACGGGACGCCCATCTGGTCGGCCCAGGCTTCGTAGGAACCGAGGTGGTCGACCACTGGCTGTGCGTCGGTGACGGTGATGACCCCGGGCAGGGGGATGCTGCGGACGTCGGTGAAGACCTTTCCCAGGACGGTCGGGGCGTCTTCGAGGGTGAAGCGTGCGGAGAGCTGGACCCGGGCCGGTCCCTGGGCGATGCCGAGCACGTCCCCGGCGGCCCGGCGCCACAGGTCTTCCAGCTCGCGTTTGTCGGTGCGGCTGTTGGTGGAGACGACTGCCGTACCGCCGGGTACCAGGACCCGGCCCAGTTCCCGTACGGCCCGGTCCTGGTCTTCGACGTGGTACAGCATGTGCAGCGCCAGCACCGCGCCGAGGACTCCGTCCGCGAAGGGCAGCCGCTGGATGTCCGCGACGACGGCCCCGGGGACGTCGGCGAGCATGCCGGGGGAGATGTCCATCGGGATCACCGTCAGATCGGGCCGCTCCGCCCGTATCCGCGCCACGAACGTGCCGTTCCCGCAGCCCACGTCGGCGACCGGGTGGTGGGCGGTGGCCAGTTCGTTCACGACCAGGCCGGGGAGGTCGTGGCGTGGGGTCTGCCACTGGTAGAGGGACTGTCGTGCGGCCAGGTGCCGGGTCGTGCCGTATGCCTTGCCGGTCAGGAGGGTGCGGTCGGTCACGGAAGGGTCGTGGGTGGGCTGAGGGGTCATGACGACTCCGTGGGGTGAGGGGTGAGTGCGGGCCGACCGGTCACCCCACGGATACGTTCCCGGAGATCACCGGCCGCCTGCGCGTCACGGTACGACCCGTGCCCCAGGTATGCGTCCAGATTGCGGAGCCTGATAGTGATGCTGGCGGTGTACTGGCCCGCGCCAAGAACTTCGGAGAGTTCCCGACTCGCCCCTTCGATCTCACCACTGGCCAGGTAGGCGGTGGCGAGGTCCAGATGCGCGGCGTGCAGATCACCGGGAGAGCGGTCCTTGACCGGGCCGGCCTCGTAGAGGGCCACCGCGCGGTGGGAAGCGGTGATCGCCCGCTGAACATGTTCGGTACCCCCGACTGCCAGCAGTGTGGTGCCGCTGTACGCCCATTGTTTGGCTTCGGGGAACGAGAAGATCCCGGATGGCGAGTCGGGAAGCTCATGGTTCCGTGCGGCATGGGCCAGCGTGAGAGAGCGCAGCGCGCTGCGGCCGTCTCCCCTGGCCGCCAAGGCCCGCGCCTCCAGGCTCAGCAACCGCGCTGTGACGGTTCCGGGTCCAGGGCCACCGCCCTGCTCGCATCCTGCACGCGCCAGTGCTGCCGCTCTCTCGTAATCTCCGGCCCAGTAGGCGACGAGTGATTGAAACGACCGTACCCAGGCCATCAGTTTCGAGTGGCCGGTGATCTCCGCGCACTGCACCACCGTCCGAGCGTGGGTGGAGGCGGAGGGGCGGTCACCGAGATCGAGCGAGGCATGTGCTGCCAGTCCACACAGCCAGCCCGCGATCACATACAGATGCTGTGTCTGGCCGGGATGCTGGCGGCCTTCGAGCAGTCGGAACACTTCGGCCCGCGCAGTACGGATCTGTGGGATCAGGTGAGAGAGCGGCTGACTGACGAAGTCCCGGGCGAGCCGTTCCACATCGGCGTCGAACTGCTCCAGTACAAGAGCGCTGACATTGGTCTGCGCGGCATACCGGCCAAGGCGTGACGACAGCTCGATGTCGTCAACGGAACTGATCACCTCTCCTGTGCGCACCACTGAGTAGGTCTTCTTCTCCTGGAGGCCGAGTTCTCTGGGAAACAGGCCCAGCTCGCCTTCACAGGCCACCTGGAAAACCGTGCACAGAGCCTTCCTGTAGTCACCGGAGGGCCAGGTGATCACTCCGCGTTCGAGACGGGAAATCCAATTCGAATCCAGTTCTGGATCCCGCCCTGTGGTTGCCCGCACCTGCGCACACACGCGTGCCGCAGCCTGCGCCTGAGTCCAACGCCGCTTATGCCGGAGTCCTCGCAGGGTCTCGTTCGCCATCATCCCGCCGTCCACTGGTCGAGTTGGGCGACGAAAAGCCTAGCGACAATCTGCCTTCCACTTGCCTACAACATGCCTTGTGGAATGCCCTGTCGCGTCGCTGATCAGCAGAGTTCACTGAAGAACATCCCTCGATCGGACAACCTCGCGATCACGCACACGACTCGCCTCGGATCCGTCATTCCCGACAGTCAGCGTGTGGCTTCGTGGCGCGGCCCAAGGCCCTTGCGCGCCAGCTCCTGTCCGACCGACCAGGCAACCACCTGATGGAGGAAATGTGTCCGACACGGCCAGAAGGCCCCGCGACCCCACGCCATCCCGTCTGACTGGCGCCGATATGGCACAGCCCGCGTTGCGAGTCCTTTGGGCGCCGCTCGACTGGCAGGAGCGGTTGCCGTGACGCGGCTTTGGGTGTGGCTCGCCCTCGCGCTGGGTGACGCTGAGGAGCGGTTGGGGCTCGGGTTCGAGCTGCTGCGGCTCCGCTGGGACTCGGACTGTGTGGATGAGTGGAGCCGAGGGCTGGAAGCCCAGGCGCGTCAGGCGCGGCTTGACGCCGAGTGGGAGCGGTTGCTGGAGGACGGTGGTCCGGCATGAGCGGGCCACCGGTTTCGTACCTCTGCTATGTGCTGGTGGAGGGGCCGGTGCACGGGAGCGGAGCTGTGCTGCCGTACATCCTCGACACGGCACGAACCCGCTCGCAGGAGGACGCGCTCGCGTGGCTCCGGCAGCGGGCGCGGTGGCTGGCGGACCGGCTCGACCCGGACCCTGCCGTGTCGCCGTGGGTGGCCGCCTGGATGCGGATGGGCCGGGTGCCGGTTCCGGACGCGCCCACCGAGATCCGGGTCTGGTGCGACGACCCGTTCGAGGAACGAGCGGCGCTGGCGCGGCTGGAGCAGGGCGTGCCGGTGTCGGTGATCGTGCCTGATGGGCCCGACCGCTACACCCTCGCGATCTGCCCGCAGCGGGCCCGGGTCCTTCTCGTACTGCCGTCCTTCCCCCTTCTGCCAAGGAGGCGCTGAGCCGTGCCCCGCACCGGACGTGAGAACGTCCTCGCCACGCGCGCGAGCGTGATCGCCCGCTACTGCGGCGGCGAGACCCTCAAGGCCCTCGCCGCCGATTTCGGCGTCTCCGACGCCTGGCTGAAGAAGCAGCTCACCGCATGGGACGTGCCCGTACGCGGCGTTCGCGAAGCTCGCGTCCTGCGCGCCCAGCCCAAGGAAGAACCCATGGACGAACAGCAGCCCCCTACCTGCACCACCTGCGACGACCTGATGGCCGTTGAGCGCGAAGCCCGCACCGCCCACGACCACTCTGCCGCAACCGACGCCCGCGTCCTCCTCCGCCGCCATATGGATACCGACCACCGCCCCCGCCCGGACGGTGCTTGACCTCAAGTGCCGTTGAGGTCGAAGGATGAGGGCGACGGCGCGTCAGCAGGAGGCGCCGCACGCGAAGAGGAGATCCGTCATGGCCAAGTCCGTGGAGTTCCACCCGCAGGCACGTCCCGCGCTCGGCCGGGAGGGGGTCGGGGTCGTCTCCGTGTCGACCTGGGATGTGGGGACGCCCGAGCGGCAGCGGGCCACGCTGCGGGCGATCGAGGAGACCTGGCGTAAGCACGGGTGGCCGGATCATGCCGCGCTGCTCTCGTACTCCGTCCATATCGGGGACGACGGGCGGACGCTGCTGCACTACGGGCAGTGGCGGGACCAGGCCGCCTACGAGGACTTCTTCGCGCACTACCGGGACGCGCGCAACGGTGAGATCGACGCCGCCGTGCCGGGGATCGAGCGGCTGGAGCTGAACTTCTACCGGCTCTACCGGGGGCAGGGCGACCAGGACCGCGTCCCCGGTTCCGTGGTGATCGTCGAGGCCGAGTTCGACGGGCCCGACCAGGACCGGGTCCGGAGGTGGATCGACGGCGTCCATACCGCCCTGGACAGCGACACGGGGGCGGACGTGGGCGGTGGGATCGGTGGGTGGTTCCATGTGTCCACGGACGGGACCCGGATGGTGAACTACGCCGAGTGGGAGAGCGCCGAGGCCCATCAGAAGGCGCTCGACGCTTCCGGCGAGGGCGTCGGCTCCGACACCGAGGAGTGGGCGGCGGTCCGCGCCTTCCCCGGGGTCGTCACCTCGCGGGTGCGGCGCTACACGCCCGGAGTGAGCATCACCCCGGGCGCGTAGCCCCACGCGCCCGTCAGGGCTTGAAGCGCAGCAGCTGCGGGTCGTGGTCGCTGTTCTGCGCCGCGAACTCCGCGTTGATGTGGACGCTGTCGTACGAGAACTTCGTGATCGACGGGCTGGTCAGGATCTGGTCGAGCACCTGGCTGTTGCCCTGGAAGACATACGAGTAGCGGTCCGCGCGCGGCAGCGCGGTGATCGCGGCCCGCAGTGCCCCGCCGTCGGTGAGGGCCTGGGTGGTCCCGGAGAACTCGAAGTCGTTGATGTCGCCGACGACGAGGACATCGGCCTTGCGGTCGGCGGCGAGGATCTCCTTGACGAAGGTGTTCACCGCGCGGGCCTGGGCGTGGCGCTGGACCTCGGAGGAACGGTTCGGCGGCTGGCGGTGCGAGGTCAGCCCCTCGTCGCCGCCCTTCGAGGCGAAGTGGTTGGCGATCACGAAGACCGGGCGGCCCCGGAAGCTGAACTCGCCCGCCAGCGGCTTGCGGCTGCGCTCCCAGGCCGTGTCGGCGGGCGCCACCCGGCCGGGGGAGAGGGTGAGCGCGGCGTTCCTGCCCTCCCGGACGACCCCGGTCGGGGTGGTGGCGTCGCCCCCGGCGCGGTCGGTGAAGGAGACCCGCTCCGGGTTGAAGAGGAAGACCTGGCGGATGTTGCCGCCCGGCTCGCCGCCGTCCTGGTTGTTCTGCGGGTCGACGCTGCGCCAGTCGTACGCGGGGCCGCCCGCCGCGACCACGGCCGCGATGAACTTCCGTACCGTCTCGTCGGCGGCGACCGTGCCGTCGTTGCGGGCGCCGCTGTTGTCCTGGATCTCCTCCAGGGCGAGGATGTCGGGCGAGGCCAGGTTCTCCACCACGGCCCGGCCGAGCGCGTCGAACGTCGACTGCGGGTCGGACGGGTCCAGGTTCTCCACGTTGTAGGTGGCCACCGCCAGCTCGTTCGCCTTCTGCGGCCGGGCCCGGTCCCGCTTAAGGCCGCCGTCGGCCACCGTGCCGAGGGTGCGCGCGGTCAGCGTGTACCCGCCGTACTGGTTGAAGTCCAGCGGTCCCTCGGAGGCGCCCACCAGCACATCGCCCACGTTCGCCGTGGGGAACGGCTGCTCCGAGACCGGCACCAGGGACTGGATCTTCAGCCGTCCGCCGTTCTGCGCCGTGTACGAGCCGTACAGCGCGCCCCCGCGCGCGGTCGGGTTCTCGAACGGCTTCACCGTCACCCACAGCTCGTTGAAGGCGCTCGCGCCGACGATCTGCGAGGTTCCGACGCGGACGTTGGCGCCCTCCAGCGACTCGTAGTAGTCCAGGGCGTAGGTCCGGGGCTTCAGCGGCAGCGCGTTGATGCTGCCGCCCGCCGCCGGGTCGCCGTCCGGCGCGTACCGCGAGGGCACCGACCAGGCCGAGATGGTGACCGGCGCGGGCAGCGCGTTGCCGGAGGAGACCACGGTGACCGTGGGGCGGGAGATCTGCGTCAGCGACTGGTTGCCGCTGGCGGTGCCGCCGGGTACGAACTCGCTCACCGTGCCCGAGACGCGGACCTCGTCCCCGGGCTTCACCGTCGGCGTGGAGCCCTGGCCGGTGAAGACGAACACGCCCTCGCTGGTCGCCGGGTCCGCGTCCCCCTGGGCGTCCTGGAACCAGAAGCCACGGGAGGAGCCGTAGCCGCGCACCCCGGTCACGATGCCGGGCACGTCGGCGACCTGCTGGCCCACCAGCGGGGAGAGGCGGGTGGAGCCCTGGATGTGGTGGATCCGTGTCTCACCGGCGGCGGCGGTGGAGGCAGTGGCGGTCAGCAGGCCCGCGCCGAGGGCGGCGGCGGTGAGCGCGGCGAGGGCGGTGGTTCTGTGGCGGGGCGTGGTGATGGCAGGCATCCAGGGCTCCGGGGTTCGCGGTCTGCGGGACGCAGGACTCAAGTGCGCTGAGCGGGTGATCAGGCTCTACGCGCGTCAATCTCTGTTCTGGACACGCCACTTGTCAAGGGCCGACCGCCGCTCGCCGGGGTCGGGGGTCCGGGTCGGCGTGCGCCGGTCACGCCCCGGGGCGTGCGCCGGTCCGCTCCGGGGGGCGTGGGACGGCCCTGATCGCGTCCGTGTCCCGTGCCCGCCGCGCGGTTCCCCCGTCGTACCCGGGCCGCGTACGGGTGTGGGGAGTGGGCGGTGGAAACGGGAGGAATGCGTCTAGGGTGGGGGACGGCTCCGGGTGACACCCGGCCCCCCGTACGCCCCCGAGGAGAAGCCCCTGATGACCCAGGACCGCCCACCCCTGCCCCCCGTACGTCTTCCGTCGGACGCGGAGCTGGCCCGGGACGCGCTCGCCGCACCCCTGCTGACCAGGGCCGTTCGGCTGGCCCGCTGGGCGGGACCGGAGACCCGGGTGGGCGCGGGCGGCGAGCTGGCCGACGAGCAGCTCCCCGCCGCCGCCGGGGTGCTCGGGCTGACCGAGGAGGAGGACGGCCCCGCCTTCGCCAGCGAGGCATGGCGCGCGGCCGTCGACGCGGGCCTGGTCGAGGTCACCGACCCCGACGGTGACGAGGAGTACGGGAGTGCCGGGCCGGGCGACAACCTCGCGCTCCTCACCTCCGGCGCCCCCCAGGACGTCCTCGCCGTCTGGCGCGAGGTCCTGGAAGCCGTCCACGCCGACGCCATCGCGCCCCTGCTGGACGACCTCAGCGACGCCATCGGCGAGGACGGCGAGATCGACTACGGCGTCCTGGACTGGGACCCCGAGGCCGAGACCGAGTTCCTCGACGGCGTCCTCGGCAACCTCTATCTGCTCACCGTCGCCGAGGGCGGCGCGGGCGAGGAAGCGGTGCCGCTGCCCGCGCTCGCCGCGTCGATGATCGTCCCCGACGACATGGGCGAGCCCACCGACGACGCCCTGGAGCAGGTGTCGGTGGCGATGATGCGGCTGGACGACCAGTTCCAGCTGCTGGAGTCCATCGGCCTGGTCGACTACCAGCCCGTGGACGAGTCCCTGATGACCGAGGAGGGCGACGACGACGGTCCCGCCCCCGCCGTGGACGACTCCGACGTCTCCCGGTACGGACTGGTCCGGCTCACCCCGCTCGGCCTCTACGGCGTCCGGGCCCGGCTCCTGGAGGACGGCGTGGCCGCGCCCGCCGTCGGCGACCTCGTCGACAAGGGCGCCGATGTGCTCCTCGACGGGCTGGCCCACTACCCGGAGATCGCCGCCCGCGCCGAGACCGAGCAGTGGCTCGGCCGCCGGGACGAGGACGCCGCCGCCCGCGAGCTGCTCGCCGCCGCCCGGGGCACCGACGCGGGCGCGCCCCTGCGCCGACTCCGCTGCCAGCAGGCGCTCTCCCTCGTCGGCGAGCGCGCCGAGCACGAGGTCCGCGCCGTCCTCGACGACGCCGAACTCGGCGGCCTCGCCCGGGTCTGGCTCGCCGAGCGCGGCGCCACCGATGTGCCGCCGCCCTCCGAGGCCATGATCTTCTGGCTCTCCGTCGACACGGTCGCCGCCCAGCTCGACGCCGACCAGGGGATGGACTCCGAGGAGCTGAGCGGGCTCGTCGAGGGCCTGACCGGTCAGCACAGCGGCTTCTTCGACGCCGCCTGGCGGGTGGACCACCCCGCGACGGCGGACGTCCTGGAGGCGATGGGCCGGGTCCACCCGGACCGCCGCGTCGCCAAGGACGCCCGCAAGGCGGCGTTCAAGGCGCGGTCGCGCTCGGACGGCTAGCCGTTTCCCGAGGGGCTGGATGCCTGGCCGTTCGCTGAGGTCGGGCGGCCGGCCGTTCCTGAGGGCTGTTCCTGAGGGCTGTTCCTCAGGGCTGTTCCTCAGGGCTGTTCCTCAGGCAGGATGTCCAGCCGTTTCCGAGGGCTGTTCCTGATGCTGGGCGCCTGGCTGTTCCTGAAGGCCGGGCGGGCCCGGCTGTTTCCGAGGGCTGCGCCGGTCCGGCTGTTTCCGGAGGCCGCACGGGCCCGGCAC
>NZ_JBHVHF010000077.1:0-27545 GCF_042800315.1 Streptomyces sp. NPDC057638 | reverse complement strand
GGCCGGGGCTTCCCCAGGACTGTGCGTCTCACACACCCGAACCTGCGGGCACGGAGTCGGTCGCCTCCGTCCACAGATCCTGCTCGGCGCGATCCGCCTGGATCTGGCGGTACACGAGGAGCCCGCCGATGGCGGCCAGTGCGACCAGGAGAAGCTTCTTCACCGCGCGACCTCGTCTTTCCTTGACGTATGAGGACTTCTGCCGCCCGACTATACACACCGACCGATACCGATCGGTGACCTGAGTCCCGACCCCGATCCGCCTCAACTCGGGGACCCGCGAAGCGATCAGACCGGACACAGAGAATCGGTCCAAGCCGATCATGACGGTGAACCCGCGGCGATCCACCGTTGAGGTCAGACGGGACCCGAGAAGGGCGCGGGGAAACAGGTCACCAAGGCAGCACACCCCGCCAGGGCCCGGGAGAAATCCGGGAGACGGCCAAACACGCCCCACCCCTCACCCACCCGGCCCAACCCCACCCCCAACACGAAAGAGCGGGCGCCTCCCACCAGGGAAAACGCCCGCTCATTCGTATCTATCGCTGTGGGGCTAACAGGATTTGAACCTGTGGCCTCATCCTTATCAGGTCGGACACGAGGGGTCATCGATGCAGTACAGACGGAGTACGGTCCTGGTGGGCCGCCGCTGGCGGCCGTCGTTGATCCCCGCCGTTCGCCCCTGTTGGTGTCAGGCACTGATGTCAGACATCAAGGCGCGCTTGACAGCGCGCCCTCTGCCTCACTCAGGCTGAAACGTTGAGTGCCATGCTTCGCCCAGAACGATCGTGCGCGGAGCGAGCACGATTCGCCAGCACGCCGTCGCCGTAGAGATCGTTCCCTGACAAGCCGACGCTCGCATCTACGAGCCAGCTCCACCCGAGCGCCCCGGCGGGAGAAGCAGATCCCGCTCGGGGTGAAGATCGCCGGTGACGCTTCCCCGGACACCGAGGTCGTCCCGCGCGGCATCGTGGAAGACGTTGATCTGCCGGAAGAGCACGCGGTTGCGCTCACGCCACTCCTCCAGACTGCCGGTGATCTTCCCGTTCGCCTGCCAGTCGACCTCCAGGGTCATGACGTTGAGCTCGTGCGCCACCTCGACAACCGAGTCCCCACCGAGAAGCATGATCCGCTCGAAGGCCCGCCCCCGGAGACGGCCCGCTTCGGCCATCGCCACCCGTATCTCGGCCTCGGACTGCTCCTCGTCGCTCTCGCGGAGCCCCTCGCGCGTCTCGTAGAGCTGAACCGCGAGGTATATAGAGGACCGGATCATGTCGATGTAGCCCTCGTAGGCTTCGAGCTTCCTGTCGTCCCACCGGGTCAGGAGCGCATGCCGGTTGCGGCTGCGCTCCATGAAGTAGTTGGTGACGTGCGTCGTCAACGCGCCCAGGAGCACAGCGGCGACCGTGACGAGCTGCTCTCCGGTGCCCATGCTCCCCTGCCGGTCACTCCTCAGGATGTCTGGACGATCTTAGGAGTGCAGGCTCGTGAGGGGAACAGGCTGACTGGAGCAGAGGGGGGCGCTGCTCTACGAGTTCGACCGGTGGGTCCGTCTGAGAAGTGAGCCGAGGGAGACTGTGCTCCGCAAGCTGTCGGTCTGAGTGCTCTGAGCCTGGCCGGAGAGGCTCTTCCGCTGGTGGGGACGTTGATCTCCAGGGCCCTGGGAGCATGTCAGCCAGGAGCACTATCGTTCGCCTTATCCCTGGTGGAGAGGCGTGTGAATGAGTCACTTCGTTACGGAAACACTGGTCACCCTCGGTCGTCGGTACGTGCGTCATGGGCCGGGGCACCTGGGGAAGGCCGCACTGGCCGCCCGGTATCTGAATCCACAGCTCAGGGACGCGCCGCGGAGAAGCGTCGTGGAGACCCGGTACGGGGCGCGCTTCGCGGTGGACACGCAGGACCTCATACAGCGGTATCTCTATCTGTTCGGGGTGTGGGAGCCGCACATGACGAGCTGGCTCCGGAACCGGCTCAGGCCCGGGGACGGGTTCATCGACGTCGGGGCCAATATCGGGTACTTCAGCGTGCTCGCCTCACAGCTCGTCGGAAGGACGGGGCGGGTTGTCGCGGTCGAGGCGTCGCCGGTCTACCACGCAAGGATCATGCAGAACGCTCGGCTCAATGCGGATGTGGACATCCGGGTGGTCAACACCGCCGTGTCCGACAAGGACGAGACCCTGACGTTCGTCCTCGCCAGTTCGCACAACATGGGGGCCGCCAGCATCGTTCCGTATGAAGGGGACGCGGAGGCACGGTTCGAGGTCGCGGCACGTCCCTTGCCGAGCCTGCTGGAGTCGGACGAGATCTCCAGGGCACGGGTGATCAAGGTGGATGTGGAGGGCGCGGAAGGGGGCGTCGTCAGGGGGATGGTGCCGATGTTGGCGCGGCTGCGCCCGGATGCCGAGATCACGGTGGAGGTGACCCCCGAGCGCATGACGCGGCTGGGGGAGTCGGCGGACGAGTTGGTCGAGACGCTACGTGGGGCTGGGTTTCACACGTACCGGCTGCCCAACAGCTATGCGGCGGAGAGCTATCCATGGGCTCTGCGGGAGGCGTGGCCGGGTGCGGTGCGGTGGCGGGGGGCAGTGCGAGAAGAGAGCGATCTCGTGTTCTCGCGGGTGGATGCTGAGTACCTTCGGTGAGCTGGCGCGTACGCACCGAGTGTCGCTCACGCTTACACCGCAGTGGCCATGAGGCGAGGTCAGGCAACTCGGACCGCACCCGATCAGGTAGGACTCCACCACCAGGCTCTCACGTGGGAGCGTCAACTATCCTCTGCGAAGAAGGGATCAGCGAGTTTTCGTAATCCGCACCCTCCACGTCCGCACCGTTGTGATGATGGGTGGGTATGCACAGCAGAGCAGTTGGCATCTGCGGACGGCGTGAGGAGCTGCGTAGTGGCGAGTAACGACCTCGTACTGATCGACCAGGTGCTCAAGCAGCGGGCGGACGAGTCACCACTGCTCGCAGACAAGATCTTCGAGGTCTTCGCTAGCGAGCAAGCAATCACAGCAGGAGACCTCTCACTTGAGGAGATCCAAGCTGGGGTGGTGGGTGGCGGCGGAGATGGCGCTATCGACGGAGTATACGTCTTCCTCAATGAGCGATTGCTCGCAGAGGAAGACGAGATCCCCTCGCCTATCGATGTCCCACGAGGCTCACGCCTCTTGCTCTGGCTGGTTCAGGCTAAGCGCGAGAAATCGTTCACTGAGACAGCCATCGATCTCGCATCCTCTTCAACTCGCCGCCTCTTGGATTTGGAGGAGGGTCAAGAAGATCTCCTGAAGCTATATGGCCCCGATCTCGTAAATAAAATCGCCTGCTTCCGCAAAACGCTCACGGCGATAGTTACCCGTAACCCACAGGTCGAGGTTCGCTTCTCCTACGTCAGTCGCGGAGAGACTACCGCAGTTAATTCCAGGGTCGAAAAGAAAGCTCGCGACCTCGAAAGAGATTTCGCCAATAAGTTCACCGGCGGGATCGGTAAAGTTGAGTTCATTGGCGCATCAGAGTTGTGGCAAAGGTCAAATCAGGTAAAGTCCTTTACATTGGAACTGCCTTACACTGAGAGCATCACTCACGGAACAAGCCATATTGCGCTCGTGACGCTGAGGGATTATCTCGGATTCATTTGCAATGAAGACGGCACCTTGCGTCGCCATATTTTCGACTGGAACGTGCGCGACTACGAGGGCGGGGTCGAGGTAAACCGAGAAATTAAAGATTCCCTCCTGGACCGCTCCGCTCCACAGTTCTGGTGGCTTAACAATGGTGTCACTATTACTTGTTCACGCGCCTGGACCGTGGGAGGGAAGGTCTTCTCACTAGACGATGTGCAGATCGTCAATGGCCTTCAGACCTCTCACACTGTCCACGAAGCATTGCGCGGCCAAGCCCCGGATCACCCTTCCTTCAACGACCTCATCCAAGTTCGAATCCTGAACACAAACAACGTCGAAGAGAGGGACAAGGTAATCCGGGCAACAAATAGGCAGACCAAAGTGCCGGATGCCTCCCTGCATGCCACGGACGATAACCAGCGAAAGATTGAAGCCTTCTTTCTGGAGCATGACTGGTTTTATGACCGGCGAAAAAACTACTATCGAAACCTGGGGAAGCCAGCCGACCGCATTATTGGGATTCCCCTCTTGGCGCAAGCGTTGGCAGCGATGGGATTCAGTGAACCGCATAGCGCGCGGTCACGGCCATCCAGTCTCCTCAAAAATCCGAGCAATTACAAGAAGTATTTCTCCGAAACGACCCCGCTGCCAGTTTACTTGTGGCTCGCACGCCAGCAGCGCACAGTCGACGCATTCCTCGCAATTGCAGTGCAGCCCTCGGATCGTACTGATCTCAGATTTCACCTGGCGATGCTCAGTGCGGCAAAATTGTTTGAGGGCGCCGTCCATAACCCCAAGCAGCTGCGAGACTTGAGTGATCGAGAAGCTCACTCCGACGAGACGTCACTGACCAACCTTCTCTACCTGCTAATCAAAGAACGATACGCGTATTCCGAAACCAAGAGAATGTCTTTTGACAAGATCGCCAAAGGCCCAAAATTTGTTCCCGTACTCCTAAAAGCGGCCGGACACGGATAGTTTTCATGGCTAATCGTTGAACCTGTGCGCGGGCCCGCCAGCCCGCGCACGGATGACCACATTGAGGGCAGAGTCCTGTATGGGTTACGAAGCTCTTAAGCAGGGCGGGCTGATATTGCCTGCGGCTAAAATGGTTCTGGAGCGGTCCGGCCAGGCAATCAAAAATGCAGCACTGTGCGAATTTACCCAGATTGATCCCTGCCGAGTACTCGACGATCAGCCTGATGAGACACGGCACGAGGCTGAAGGTGGTGCAGGATCCTGCCGAGCGCTGTGTAACTATCTTGTGGTGTGAGTGCCTTGCTCCTGATACTGCCTAAGAAGGGCGGCCAGGGAGAATATGGCGAGAGGCTGAAGGTATACATGGGGTGGCTCACCCGTTGGGCGTCTACGTATGCCTCCTCGGCGGTGAGGAAGAAGCCCGGGGCAGGGGACATCACCGTCAGAAGGGCGGGGTCCTGAGGCATTGCGGTGTCCGGTGGCCGAAGCCTGATGTCGACGCGGCCCTCATCCACCATCCGTAGGACATGGGTGAGCTGGGCGATCAGCGCACACCTCGGGATGAGCTGGTGGATCGCGTAGAACGGCGCCTGTTCGAGGATGACCTGGACCTGCTGTTTGGAGTGGTCCGGTGCGAGAGCGCGGCGGGTGGATGGGTAGGTGAGGTCGTTCGTCGGGCCGCAGGTTCTGAGCCAGGCGGTGGTGTAGATGGGGATCTGGAGCAATGGTGGGAAGGCGAGCGCGCTGTAGATCGTGAGGGCGGGGGCGCGGCGTTCGCAGGCGGCCAGGCGGGAGGGCCAGCCGTGGAAGGTGTCGTCCAGGGGTTCGCGTGGCGCCGAGAAGGGGCCGTGGGTGTGGAGGAGTTCCAGGAGGCCGGGGCCGGCGGGGTCGGTGGGCGAGTAGTAGTGGCGGACGAGGCGTTCGATGGTGAAGACGTCGGTCACCGGGCAGAAGTGGCCCTTCTCCACGCGTCGGATGAAGGGGATGGTGGCCCCGGTCTGGTTCATTACGTCTCGGGGAAGTTCGCGCCGCTCGATCCGCTGGTCGGCGAGGGCCAGGCCGACCACGCAGGTCAGGGCGGTGACCTGCCAGGACGGGTTGGTCGCCATGCCGCGTGGGGGTCCGGCTGGGGTGCTCATGCCGTGCTCCCGGTGTCCAGGGAGACCTTCGTGCAACCGGTGAGTTCGACGGCCGCCTGAAAGCAGAGGGACCAGGGCAGTACGGGAGAACCGAGGCCGACGAGGATGTTCTCCCGCACGATCACCGGCTTCCCGGTGGAGTCGATGACGTACTGGTCGGCCTGGTAGCCCACCCACAGCGGATCGCGCACCCGTACGGCCGTGTGCGCCTCGCGCAAAGGAGGGCAGACGCGCACCGCGTGGCGGGCGCAGGGCGGGCAGACCGGAGGTTGGGCGGTCGTCGTATGTTCCGGGTCGATGGTGCCCGGGAGGAGCCACAGGGTTCGTCGCTGGTCGTCCTCGCCCGCCGGGTGGCCGCAGACCTGGCAGAGGTCGTCCAGGATCGCCCGCCGCTGCCGGTTCAGCCGGACATCGGCGAAGAGGGGATGGCCGGGGCCGCCGGGGTGGGGGTGCCAACCCGGGTGAAGAAGTGCGCCGTCCTCGTCCCGGTCATACGGGTTCTCCTGGGCGAAGCCGATGCCACGGGCACCGGGCAGGAGGACAAGAGGTGCAGAGGTCCGGATGTCGTTGTCGTACGCGGCGATCCAGGGGACGGCGGGAATCAGGCGAGGGTGGTTCAACGCGGGATCCTTCAGAGGTGGAGGTGTGGGGGCGCGTGGTCAGATCGGTCCTCAGAGGTAGAGCGCGCCGTCGGACGGGCCCAGGGTGAAGCGGTCCTGCCGGAGCCACCCCTCGCTGAGCCGATCGATCCGCTCGTCCGTCAGGCCACGCTGGAACGGATCTGTGGTGGTGGCGGTGCGGAAGGAGAGGTACAGCGCGCCCATGACCGGCTTGAGGCTCTGCCTGATCAGGTCCAGGAGCCGTTCCTCGGTGGCGGGGTCGAGGTACTCCCACAGATAGCGGCAGGTGATCACGTCGATGTTCCGCGCCGGAAGCGGGTCGGTGGTGGCGTCCCACAGGTCGTAGCGCGGCGTGGACGAGACCGGTCGTGACGCGGCCTTCTTCAGCGCGACGGTGGAGAAGTCGAGCCCGGTCGTGTGGGTGATGCCCCAGTCGACCAGGAGCTGGGTCCACGCGCCCGTGCCGCAGCCGAGATCCACCGCGACCATCTCCCGGCAGGGAGTCGTACGTGAGAAGAAGACGGCCAGTTCGGCGAAGCAGCGCTCCGCGTTGACGACCCTCTCCTCGGCGGCCGGGGATCGGTGCCAGGCATCCCAGTCGGTTGCCGTCAGGGCGGGGAAGAGCTCGTGTGTCACGCGGTGCCTTTCACCGTGGATGGAGGAGTGCGGGCCTCGGTCGTGATGAGGAGGCGGGTGCGGCTCAGGCGGCAGGAGATCCCGGCCGGGTCCCGTCGCACCGGCCTCGCGTTGCTGGCGCGGGTGATCCAGGCCAGGAATGCGCTGGTGAAAGGGCCAGGCCGAGGCAGTGAGGGGGTGGCCGCGAGGACGTCGGCCGTCGTGTTCTGCCGTACGGGAGGAAGGGCGGGGCAGTGCTCCTCCAGTGCCAGCCGCAACGTCACGGGATGCACCAGCGGGACGTCGAGGCTGGGCCACGGGGAGAGCCAGTAGGGTTCGGCCGGACCTCGGGGGCCGAGGCGGTCATGAGGCGGCAGGAGCAGGGTGCCGCTGCCGGGTCCGTAGCAGACCCCGTAGCGGTGCGGGCTCCAGAGCGGCTTGGTGCCGGGCGGGACGAACCACCACAGGGCGTCCGCCGCCGGGTCGGCGACCACGGGACCCGGGTGGCCGTGCCAGCGCCGCATCGCGGTGAACACCGCCCAGCCTCGGGTACCCCAGCCGCTGACCACCAAGTCGAAGCCGTTCCCCACGGGGACGGGGTGCCCTGCGGGCGGTAGGTACCTGGAGCAGGTCACGGTGCGTCCCCGCCGAGCCTGCACCACACATACCGGCCGTCCGCCGCCACGCCCCACGCGTCCGTGAGCGCTGTCACGAGCCAGAGCCCTCGTCCGTTCTGGGCGTCCTCGCGGGCCCGGCGCGGGCACAGTTCGCCCACCAGCCCATCGCTGTACACCCGTAGCTCCAGCGCACCGGAGTCCAAGACCAGTCCGCGGACCGCGACCGGGCCCGAGCCGTGGGCGAACGCGTTCGTCACGAGCTCGCTGAGGATCTGCCGGGCGTCGTCGACCAGCGGGGCCAGCCCACGGCCCGGGAGCCAGGCCGCGATCTGGCGTCGTGCCTCGCCGGGCCGTCGCGCGTCCTCCTCGGAGAGGGGCGCGCCGGGTCGGGTGGTACGGGCGTAGGTCACCGCGAAGGCGGTGGGGGGCGGGAGGGCCACGGGGTCCGTGGCGGGCATCGTGACAGCCGTTCTGGGTGACATCAGTGTCTCCGTCAGTCCGGGCGGAACGGGAGCGCGCGTCGGCGGTGCCGTTCCAAGGGGGGAATGCCGAGGGGCGAGGAGGGGGCTTCGCGTAGCTCCCTTCGGCGTCACCAGAAAACCCGGTTTCGGGAGGGTGCGGTAAGGCCAGAAAAGGGGAATCTCTCGATGAGGAAGGGGACAGTTTTGCCTTCAGCGGGGTCCCGTCGGGGCTAAAGTCGTCATTCCGTCTCGCACCCAGGGAGTCTCCGATGGTTGCGGTACCCAACCGGCAGCTCGCCGCGCTGATGGACGAATACGGCTTCACCCAGCAGGGATTGGCCGACGAGATCAACCGGGCCATCGCCGAGATTTACGGAGAGCGGCACCCGCAGAACTGCGCCGCCCGCCATGTAAGGCGCTGGCTCCAAGGAGAGGTCGGCTGGCCCTGGGAGCGCTACCTTGTGGCCCTGGAACGGATTTTCGGCCGGACGGCGCGGGAGATGGGGTTCGTACCGAGGGGCAAGAGCAGCAGGATGCCCACCCCTCCGCCACCTTCACCCGTGCGGGAGGAGGAACGCGTGTTACGCCGCCAGTTCATCACCGCATCCACGACCACCACGGTCGTGACCGCCCTGGGGATCGAGGAGACGCCGCAACGGGGGCGGGTGTCCATGAGCGACATCGCCCGCGTCCGCGAGCGCATCGGCCGTCTCGACGCGCACTTCCTCTCCATCGGGGGCGCCCCGCTGATCGAGGTCGCGACCGCCTACATCGACCGGCTCCACACCGTCCTGGACTCCTGCACCTACGGCGAACGGGTCGAGAAGGAGCTCCACCGCGCGATCAGCGACCTCTACTCGACGGCGGGCTGGAGCGCCCACGACAGCGGTGACGCGGGGCAGGCCGGGCAGCTCTACTCCGGCTGTCTCCAGAGCGCGCTGCTGGCCGCAGACCCGACGGCCACCGCTGTGGCCTGGTCAAACCTGTCCATCCACGCGCGCTTCCGGGGACGCCACCGCGAGGCTCTCACCATGAGCCGGGCCGCGCTGAGCAACCGGCGGGCCGGGCAGGATCCGCGGATCGCGACCCTGCTGCACGCCCGCCTGGCCATCAGCCACGCACGGGTTGCCGACCAGGCCGCGATGGCCCGCTCCCTACTGACCGCCGAGCAGGCGTACGACCGTGTCACCGGCAGTCCGTCCGCGTCCTGGCTCACCTTCCTCACCGAGGCCGAGGTCTCGGGGCTCGGCGCCATCGCCCATGAGGCGCTGGGTCGGCACGACCGGGCCGAGCGGGCCGTCGTCCAGACGCTGGAGCTTCTGCCACCGTCGATGCGCCGGAACCGGGCGTACTACCTGTCCCGGCTGGCGAGCTTGCAACTGGCCCAGGGGGAGCGCGAGCAGGCCGCCGCCACCGTCGCCGAGGTAACCAGGACGGCGCTGGACATCCCCCGGGTACGGGAGCGGCTGGCGCCGATCGAGCGGAATTTGGCGGCCCCGTAATTCTCCTGAGGGGTGCCCATCGGGACGTGACTTTCATGCGCTTGAATCGTGATCCTCTGGCGTACCGTCGATGGCCGCTTTATGTGTTACTTGAGGGGTGCTTTATATGCGGCCGGAGGTTTCTTTGGAACGGTTCTCTTTAGGGCATGGCAATTCCACGCGGCGCTTTCTCTTCCGCTCACGGGAATGGGCGCAGCGTGGATCGCCGGAGCGGTCCCTTTAGGGAATCGGACCGTCGCGCGGGGCTTCGTTTGTCAGCCCGCCACCTCCCGTTCGCGATGTGCGGAACGCGCGGTGAAAACCGCCCACGAACTGTGCCCTGGGAGAACCAGAAGTGCCGCCTCCACCACACGGCCCGAGGCGTCCATCGACATCCGCTCGACGTCCAGGACGGCGGTGCCCGTGCCGACGCGGAGCGTCCGTGCCTCCTCGTCGTTGGGGAGTCGTGCGGAGGCCCGTGAGACGACTTTGGTGACGGTGACTCCCAGCTCCGCGAGCCGCTGGCGGACGTCGTCCCCCAGTGGCAGCGCACTGCCGACGAGGGTGTCGATGTCGGCTATGGCATGGGGTACGTACACCCGGGCCAGACCGCAGGGAAGCGCGGCGTCTTGGGGCAGGTAGACATGTTCGCTGAGGGAGGTTCCCGGGGCGACGCGGAGGAGGGCGGCGAGCCGGTCGTCGGCCTTCACGGTCTTGCGGTGCACGCTGACCTTGACGTCGCCCGTGGTCCACCCGTGGGCGGTGGCCGCGAGGGCATTGGCAGCGTAGATCATCTGTGTGTTCTGGCGTACGAAGCTGCCCCGGCCTTGCAGTCGTACGACCAGGCCCTCGTTCTCCAGCACCGCCAGGGCCTCACGGACGGTGGGGCGGCTGGAGCCATAGACGGACATCAGCTCCGTCTCGGCCGGGAGTTGGTCCCCGGCCTTGTACAGATCCATGGCGATCTGGCGGCGGAGATCGTCGGCGATGGACGCGTAGCGGTGGGAAGCGATCGTGATCACCACTTTCTGGCGTGATGGTCCGGGCGGTGGGCTCGCAGCTGGCGCCGTCACGGCGGAGTGGCCGTGAACCGGGCGTAGGCGATCCGCCCCTGGCCGCCGCTGTCGAGGCCGTACGCGTCGGCCGTCTCCAGCAGGGCTAAGAGCTGGTGCCACGCCGTCGCGTCGGCGGATACCTGGTCCTGGACATGCACCTCGGTCTTGACGCAATCGCGCTCTTCCACGACGTGAGGCTCGTATCCGGCGGCGGTGAGGCGTTCGGCCAGGTTGTCAGCGCGCGCCCTGGGTGATGGCACACCCCTCCCTCCATCGCCGATTATCACTGCGAGTAAGGCTAGTTAACTAGATTAGAGCTAGTGGACTAGATTTTCCACATGCGTGAGAACCCGCCCTACCTCCGCGTCGCTGACCTGCTGCGACAGCGCGTGTTGGACCAGGAGTGGGCGCCCGGCGACCGGTTGCCGTCCCGGGCTCAGCTCGCGGAGGAGTTCGACGTCGGCGAGAACGTGGTCCGCCGTGCCCAGGAGTTGTTGATCGCCCAGGGCGTCCTCGAAGGCCGCGCCGGATCGGGTACGTACGTCACCGAACGCCAGGAGCGCGTGCGGTTCCTCCGCGCGCGAGACCGCGCCGCGCCGGTCCCGTACGTCGACGGGACCGCCGATCTTGTGGGCTGGGAGAGCCGGTCCGAGGCCAAGGTCCCGGCACCCGCCGACATCGCCGTCCGCCTCGGTCTCGCCGAGGGCGATCTCTGCGTCCGCACCGCGTATGAGTTCCTGGCGGACGGTCAGCCGGTCCAGTTGGCGACGAGTTGGGAACCGTACGACCTCACTGCGGGGACGCTGATCGTCCTCCCTGAAGGCGGGCCCTTCAGCGGACGGGGTGTAGTCGCGCGCATGGCGGAGATCGGGGTCGCCGTGGTCCGGGCCGTGGAGGTGCCGGAGCCCGGACAGGCGAACGCCGAGGAGGCAACCCTCCTCGGCGTTCAGCGCGGCGCTCTGGTGACGCGCATTCAGCGGACGTACTACAGCGACGACGGGCGGCCGGTCGAGACGGCGGACATCGTGGTGCCCGCTGCCCGGAGCACGATCGTCTACGAGGTGCCGGTCACTCAGAGCTGACCGGGTAGCCCCACTGGAAGGAGCCCAGCGCCCTGGCCCGTGCCTCGACCACGGCCATCCGGGCGTCGCGCTCGGCGGTGTCCGTGTGGGCGGCCTGGCCGGTCGCCTGGCCCTCCCACTTGCGGTAGATGAGGCCGACCTCGGGGGAGAACCAGCCGCGCGAGGTGGCGTTCAGGGCCAGCAGCAGGCCGGTGTCCTCCGAGGCCGGGAGCGCCATCCAGCCGCCCAGCGCCAGCAGCAGATCGCGCCGGACGAAGAGGGTCGCCGGGTGGACCTGGGCGCGGTAGTCGTGGGCCTTCCAGTAGTCGAGGACGGCGTCGCGCTCGATGGGACCGGGCTCGGGGTCGCCGGGGAAGCCGACAGTCGAGCCGTCGGGCAGGAGGTCCAGCACCCGGGAGGTCGCCCAGCCGATCGTCGGGTCGTTCTCCAGTGCCGCGAGGTCCCGCGCCAGGGCGCCCGGGGGGAGCTGGTCATCGGCGTCGAGGATCTTCACGTACGCGCCGTCGGCGTGGGCGAGCGCCATGGTCCGTGCCACGCCGGGACCGCCACGGCGCCCCTGGCGGAAGGTGATCCGCTTGTCGTCGGGGACATACGGAGTGACCCCGTCCGTCTGGCCGTCCTCCTGGATCAGCCAGTGCCACTCCCATCCGTCGGGGAGCTCCTGGGCGCACAGCGACGCGTACGCGGCTGGCAGATGGTGGGCTGACGGGGAGTGCACGGCCGTGACGATGATGATGCGCCGGGTCACGGCTCACCACCTTTCCAAGTGAGTGGTGAAGAGCAGTTCCGTGCGGTCCCCCGGGAGGATCACGTCGGACATCTCCGCGACGTTGCCCTCCGTGTCGTACGAGGTCTTGCGGAGTTGCAGCACCGATGTGCCGGGCGGGAGGTCGAGTTCCTCGGCCTCCTCGGCCGTCGGCGGACGCGCGGTCACCAGCTCCTCGATGCGGTCGATCTCGATGCCGACGGTGAGGAGCTGGTTCCAGGTGCCGCCGGGCCAGGGCTCCTTGGTCTCGTCGAGAAGATCGGGGTTGGCCTCGATGCGCTCGCGCACCAGGTGCGAGGTGATCAGCCCGAGTGGCGCCCGCTCGGCGCTGTAGCGGGTGCGGTAGACGCGTTCCAGCAGCGGCGTCCCCTCGGGGATGCCCATGGCCTTCGCGATCTCCGGGGACGCTGCGCCGTCCCGGTACGAGGCGCGGAAGACGAGGTCGTTCACCGTCAGACCGGTGTCGTGTTCGGCGGCGCCGGTCTCGCTGCGCTGCTCCTCGGAGATACGGGCGCGGTCCTTCTCCCACTGGTGGCGCTCGTTGGTGCGGCGGACCTTGGTCCTCGGCTGCCGTACGAAGGAGCCACGGCCGTGCTGCTTCTCGATCAGCCCTTCGGTCTGGAGAACGCGCAACGCCTCACGGATCGTCACATGGCTTCTGCCGAACCGTTCCGATAGCTCCGACTCGGCCGGGAGTCGATCGCCAGGCGCTAGCTGACCTGCGCGGATCGAGTCCCGCAGCTCGTCCGCGATCCGCTCATACGCCTTGGCCACTGGTGCTCACCCGTTCCGCTTGACTGACGGGCTCAGCATACGACTCCTAAAGAGGTCTTGACGAGTGGACGGATCTTGCGTCATAGTCCTCGGCAACTCCTAAAGAGGACCTGAGGACAGGACCTCTTGAGGAGTGTTGCGTTCCGTCGGGAAGCCCTCTGGGGTGGGACGGAAGCGCCCGTGCCTTGAGAACTGCACAGCGTGCCTGAGACGAGTGCTTTTGATCTGCGATGGCGTCGGCCCGATGTCGACGGCGTCGCAGGTCATGGCCACTCGTTGAGTGGTCTCCCTGGACCGGTCCTCCGCCTCGGCGTACGGACGGTCCCACCGCGACTGACCAAGGGGGACTGACTGTGATGCGCCTGGCGATCGGAGACGTGGTCCGGGAGCGCGCTGACGGAGTGCTCGGGATCGTCACGGGCCGCGCGGACGACGGGCTCGTCGGGATACGGATGTGCGGCGGTATGACCCGTTTCTCCTCCCCGTATGACCTGGAGATCGTGGGCCGCCGGGCCCGGCCGATGACGACGGGCCACCGCATCGCGGCGCTGCTCGTAGCGGCCGTCGGCCTGGGTGCTTCGGGTGCCGCCGCCCACGCGGTCTTCCTTCTCGACGGAAGCGGACCGCTGACGGTCACGGCGGCCGTCGGCGGCTATATGACGGTCCACGGCGCCTACGCCGGTGTGCTCCACCTGATCGGGCCCCGGCGCTTCCGCGTCTGAGCCCTGCTTCGTGGCCAGCGGCGGCGGCCGACGGGTCACATCAGCCCGCTGCCCTGGCTCGTTCATCCCATCCAGAGCCCGGGAGTTCCATGAGTACGTACTTCGGCCCCCAGCAGGCTGACGACCCTGCTGGTCCACAGCGGTGCGGCGAGGCACCCGACGACTTCCGCGCCCTCTTCCTCGGCGAACCCGGTGAGAGCGAGGAGCAGCGGGCCGTACGGGAACAGGCCGCCCACGATGTCCTCGCCGACCTGCTCGAAGCGGGCCGCCACGGCCCGGTCGACTGGCTGGACGCGCTGTACGCGGCCCACCTCCTCTGCATCGCCGACCTGCGGAAGCGGGCCATAGGAGGAGAGCTGAGGGCAGGCGGCGTGGGGGAGGCGGCGTAGATGCCGGACCTCTCCGGGAGGGAGAACCTCCTGATCGTCGGCGCTCTGCTCCTCGCCGTGGGGGTGGTGTGGTGGGCGGTCCGTGTCGTACGGCGCCTTCGGCGCACGGCGACCCCGGCGGTCTGGGTCGCCGCGACGGCGGCGGTGGCGTGCACCGCGTACAGCGCGGACACGTCGTGGCGGTTCGCCGAGAGCCATCTCGATATGGGCAGCACGGTGGAGCGGATCGCGATGTTCGCCGCCGCCGAACTGGCGCTGGTCGCCAACTCACTGCTCGCGCGCCAGAACCTCAACGGCCCGAACGGGACGCCTGGAGCGCCCGGCGTCCTGGTCTGGGTGATCACCGGAGTGCAGATCATCCCCGCGTACGCGGAATCAGGGCTGGTCGGCGACACGGTACGGGCCTTCGTCGGCCCGGTCATGGCCGCGCTGCTCTGGCATCTGGCGATGGGGATCGAGCTACGGCACCATCGGCCGGGCGCCGGGTCCGCAGGGCTCGTCGCGGTCCTCGGCCGTGAGTTCCGCGAGCGGCTGCTCTCCCTCCTCGGTCTCGCCGAGCGCGACCGGGACGCGGCCCAGATCACCCGCGACCGTGCGATGGCACGGGCGGTTGACCTAGCCGCCCGGCTCGCCGAGAAGACCCCCGAGCAGCGGGCGGGACGGCGGGGCCGCCGCCTCGCCCGGCGGCTCTCCGCCGCCGTGGGCCGCGCCTCGGTCGGTGACGACCAGCGGCAGCGGCGCAGACTGATGGAACAACTCGCCGCCCGGCGGCACGCGGTGGGACTGGCCACCATCGCCCTGCCGTCGCCGTGGGACGAGGTGTCCAGGGACCCGGTCGCCTCGGCGCTCGCCGCGCAGACGCGGGAGCAGATGCGGCAGGCCACCGGGGAGATCCGGCGCCTGGCCCGGCGCCACGCGCTGTTCGACGGTGTGATGCCAGGTCACTCGGTGGACGGAGAAGGCCGTTCACCCGAACAGCCCTCGTCCTGTTCCCCGGACACCGTGGAGTCGAAGCGGCTCAGCACCGAGGAGGCCCGAGCCGTGATCGAGGCCGGTTGGGCTGAGGGACTCACCGTGCGCGCCACCGCTGAACGGGCCACCCGCGCGGCCAGCTACGTCCACGACGTGTTCGTCCGTCTGGAGCGTGAGCGCGGTGTCCGTATGGATTCCGGCCGGTCCGACTCGGCCGACGGGGAGAGCGAGCCCTCCACTGACTCCGCGAGGAGATCTCAGTGAGTCTGCTGTCCGAAGCCCCGGCGCTCATCGAGAGGTCCGAGGATGTCGACTCGGGCGCGAACGCCCCGACCGAACCGGGCGTCGTCGTCATGGTCGACCGCGCGGACGGCCCTCCGGGGCCCGGCCGCATGGAGAAGATCAGAGGAGCCAAGCGGCGTCCCGTCGTTCCCGGCTGGGCCCGTTCCCGTCACGAGTTCACGGCGGCGGGCAAGGGCGTCGCCGCCTACGTGTGGCACATCACGGCGTACCACTCGATCCGCACCCCTTGGTACGCGCTCCGGCTCACGCTCCAGGCTCCACTCGGCGCCGTACGACTCGTCCAGGAGTCGGCCCGCTGGGTCACCGACGCCGAAGGAGTCCCCCTCCGGCTCGACGCGGCCGACCGGGCCGACGTCGGCGACTACCTGATGTTGTCGCGCCAGCGCGACCGCCGGGTCCGCTGGCGGGCCATGGTCGCCGTCACGGCCTCGGTCCTCGGTATGACGGCGGCACTGGCCCTCTCCGCCCTCGCCCCGCCCGGACTCCTGGTCCTCCTGGGGGCCGTCGTCACCCTCACGCTCGGCTGGCACGGCCAGCCAGCGGACGCCCCCGTCATCCACAGAGCTGTGGAGATCCCCAGGGCGACCAGACTGACCAGCGATATCGTCCTCCGCGCCCTCGGTTCTCTGGGGATCCCCGCCATCAACCAGGCCCAGTCCAAGGGCGGCGCGGGCTTCAGCTTCACCGCCCCCATCACCCGCGACGGCCCCGGCTGGCGCGCGGAGGGGGACCTCCCGTACGGGGTCACCGTCACCGACGTCATCGAGCGCCGCGACAAACTCGCCTCCGGGCTCCGCCGCCCGCTGGGGTGCGTCTGGCCCGAGTCCGTCCCGGTGGAACACACCGGCCGCCTGGTGCTGTGGGTCGGCGACCAGGACATGTCCACGGCGAGCAAGCCCACCTGGCCGCTCGCGAAGGCGGGCCGTACCGACCTCTTCGCACCCGTCGCGTACGGGACCGACCAGCGCGGCCGGTGGGCGCACATCACGCTGATGTACATCGCGGCCGTCATCGGCGCAGTCCCGAGGATGGGCAAGACCTTCCTGCTCCGGCTGCTCCTGCTGATCGCCGCGCTCGACCCGAGGGCCGAACTCCATACGTACGACCTCAAGGGGACCGGTGATCTCGACCCGGTGAGCGCGGTGTCTCACCGGCACCGGGCCGGGGACGAGGAAGAAGACATCCTCTACGCCCTCGCGGACCTCCGCGAGCTGCGTCAGGAACTGCGGCGGCGGGCGAAGGCGATCCGCTCGCTCCCCCGGGATCTCTGCCCGGAGTCCAAGGTCACCTCCGAACTGGCCGACCGGCCGTCGCTCGGCCTCCACCCCATCGTGATCGGGGTGGACGAGTGCCAGGTCTGGTTCGAGCACCCCACCCACAGCGCGGAGTTCGAGGAGATCTGCACTGACCTCGTCAAGCGCGGCCCGGCCACCGGGATCGTGCTGCTGCTCGCGACCCAGCGACCGGACGCGAAGGCGCTGCCCACGGGGATCAGCGCGAACGCCTCGGCCCGCTTCTGCCTCAAGGTGATGGGCCAGCTGGAGAACGACATGATCCTCGGCACCTCCTCCTATAAGAGAGGAGTACGGGCGACGATGTTCGCCTGGAAGGACAAGGGCATCCACTACCGCGCGGGCGAGGGCGCGGATGCCCAGATCGTGTCCGCCGCGTACATCGACGCGCCGACGGCGGAGGCCATCGCGGCCCGCGCCCGGGAACTCCGGCAGGCCGCGGGGACCCTCTCCGGCTTCGCGCTGGGGGAGCAGCCCGCAGACACCTCCTCCTCGTACGACCTGCTGACGGACCTCCTCGCCGCCGTCCCCGCCGAGAAACAGAAGGTGTGGAACGAGGTCGTCGTCGCCCGGCTCGAAGAGCTCCGGCCCGAGGTCTACGGCGGCTGGACCTCCGAACAGCTCACGGCGGCGGTCAAGCCGTACGGCATCCGGACCGGCCAGGTCTGGGGCACCACCGAGGGCGGCAAGGGTGCCAACCGGCGCGGCCTCAAGCGTGCCGACCTCCTCAAGGCGGTCGCGGAACGCGAGGGGAAGACCGCCCCCTTCCTGAAGACCTAGCGGGACCCCCGCTAGGTCTAGCACCCCCGCTAGCGACTCCCACCGCCTCTGACCTGCGAACTAGCGTCTAGCGGCCCATCTCGTACCCGCCCGGATCCCGGCCTGAGAGGGGTTATCCATGCCTGACGGGCTCTCCTATCTCCCCGCCCTCGCGTTCCTCACGCTCGGCTACGCGGCGCTGTGCGCGGCCTTGCCGTTCGGCCACTGCCGCCGCTGCCGGGGCTGGGGCGCCCAGGTCACCGTGAGCCGCTTCAACGGGCGGCCGAAGCGCGGTCGCACCTGCCGCCGCTGCCAGGGCCACGGCCGCCGACTGCGGACCGGCCGCCGCCTCTACAACCTCGTCGCCCGCACCCGGCGCGACGGCACCCGCTGACTCTCGACCTCTGCTGTGAAAGGGGCTCCACCGTGGTCTTCTCCGTCTCCGCCCTGGCGGTGACCGGCGTCATCCTCTTCCTTCTGATCCGTTACAAGGCGCTCGGGATCGTCTCCGCCACGGTCGCCCTGCTCTTCGGCTTCTACCTCGCCAAGACCGGTGCCGCCGACTCCATCGACCAGATCATGACCACCTTCCGCGACACCGTCAGCAACTGGTAGCGCGCCCTCTCTCCCATGAATGGGGAACTCCCATGCCCCGACCCGCTCCCGCCCACCGTCCGCCCATCTCCCTGATGGCCTCGGCCGAACTCCGCGACGCCCTCACCGCCATCGAGGAGGGCAAGACCCCCGCCGCCATCGCCGCGCTCATGGCGATCGACGCCGAGTCCTGGCAGGCGATCGAGCAGCGGCTCACCGCCCTCGTCGGCAACGACCTCCGCTCGGTCCTCCTGGCCGCCGCCGAGGTCGGCGACCGCCCGCCGCTGCGCTGACCAACGCCTCACACCGGACCCCTGGAAGGAACGCCATGGCCAACACCACCGTGTGGTTCCACAGCCTCACCGAGAGCGTGGCCTCGCTCGGCGCCGCCGCCCGTGAGCTGGCCGCCGCCCGCCAGATGGCCCGGGTGGCCTCCTGGCACACCGACCCGATGCGGCTGCTCCCCGTCGAAGGCTCGGTCGGCGTCCCGGGCCGCTACTACGTCAGTCCCCATGACCACGCCGTCTCCCAGCTCCGCGACCTCTACTCGGGACTGGAGTCGTCCACGACGGAGCTGTACGAGAACACCGCGCTCGCCTACGCCTACGGCGCCGCCCAGGCCGTGGCCGCCATCCACGAGGGCGCGCGCCCGACCCACGTAGAACTCCACCGCCGCGACGACCGGTTCGTCCCGCCGCTCACCGGGATCCCCGACCTCCGGGAGGCCCTCGGCGCATGGGACGGAATCGAGGAACTGGCCCTGCTCCGCGACCGGCTCACCACCCGGGAACGGGCGGCCGTCACCGCTCGCGAGTACGCCTTCTTCGCCGACCTGGTCGACCACGGATGCGCCGAGGCGCTGAACGCCCACGACATTGCCGACGGGCTCGGGGACAGCGCGTACGCCTATGGCGCCGCCGCTGAACGCGCCCTGCACCATCTGCTGATCAGCGCTCGGACGAGCGCGAAGTGATGGCCCGGAGCAGCGGCCGACGGGTCAACGAAGCCCGCTGCTCCGGCCTCCCATCCAGAAACAGGAGGTACCCCCAGCATGCACCACGGCACGTACGGCCCGCTGGCCGATGCCGCTTTCGCCACGCTCCGGCGCGGGGAACGGCACGCCACCACCGACAGCGGCGGCTTCGGACGGAGGGCCGTATGAGGTTCACCGTCCAGGAGACCTACCTCGGCTTCCGGGAACTGGCGCACGCGCGGGACTGTCTCCGTCCCGCGTGGACGGCCGACGTCCGCGAGGACGACGCCTACCGCTCCGCGTACGGAGGCCCGGCCGGGCCCCACTCCTGCTGTCACGAGGAGTGCGACCACGGCGGCCTCTACCAGCGGACCACCCTCCGCCTGATCTGCTTCTCCTGCCAGGCCGCCTACCTCCTCAGCGGCGAGGGCTCCCTCCACCGCACGACCACACGGGCGACCGGCGTCGGCCAGCCGCCGCGCCAGGTCGCGGGCCTCTTCCTCTGGCCGGGCGAGCCCTGGTACGACGAGGACCCCCGCGCCTGGCTGGTCACCCGCTCCCGCACCGACCGGGTACGCGCCACGGACGCGGTCGGCGAGATCCACCGGGAGCGCGGCCCGCGCGGCGGCCGACAGTTCGCCGCCGTCGCACTCCCCTCGCCCCACGGCCCCTACGGGATCGGACTCATCCGCTGGGAACGCGCCCGTGAGGGCTTCGGCTCCGTGGCAGCGGCGGCCAAGTGGATCGCCCAGCTGCTGGCCGAAGGCGATGAGGCCGGGGGACCGGCATGAACGGCCGCAGCCATTACGGTGTCACCATCGTCCCCCTGCCTGACTTCCCCGCTCGGCCGGAAGCCGCTCTCCTCCCCCGCAACGAGCAGTTCGCCCCTCTCGCCACGGAGGGCAGGAACGCCAGTACCCCTGCCCCCGAGCTGCTGACCGTGCCCGAGGTCATGGCATGGCTGAGGGTCGGGCGGACCAAGGTCTACGACCTGATCCGCACCCAGCGCCTGGTCTCCATCAAGGTCGACGGCTGCCGCCGGATTCCGGCGGACGCGGTGCGTGCCTTCATCGTCAGCCGCATCGGGGAGGCCGCCTGATGACCAAGCGACGCCCCAACGGCGGCGGCACCATCACCCGCCGCAAGGACGGCAGGTATCAGGGCGCCGCGTTCGTCACGGACACCGAGGGTCAGCGTGTCCGCCGGTACGTCTACGGCGCCAGCTGGGACGAGGCGAACGAGAAGCTGGGCAAGCTCCAGTCCCAGGAGCGCGAAGGCGTGCCGGTCCCGTCCCGGGCATGGACGCTCGGCGAGTGGCTCGCGTACTGGCTCGACCACATCGTCAAACCGGAGCGCGAGCACAACACCTATGTGAAGTACGAGTCCAAGATCCGGCTCTACCTCCTGCCTCACCTGGCCAGGAAGCCCCTGGTGAAGCTGAGCGCGGCCCAGCTGCGCACAGTCATGGCGACGCTGAAGCGGGAGAAGGTCGGCGCGGCCACCCGGTTCGAGGTACTGCGGGTGCTGCGCAACGCCCTCAACCGGGCCATCAAGGAGGAGATCCTCACCAGGAACGTCGCCCTTCTGGTGGACATGCCCAAGGTCAGCAAGGACAAGGGCACCGCGTGGAACCCCAAGGAGGCCATCACGTTCCTGCGGTCGGCCCGTGCCCACCGCCTCTACGCGGCCTGTGTCCTGGTGCTCGTCCTCGGACTGCGCCGGGGTGAGCTGCTCGGGCTGCGATGGCAGGACATCGACTTCGAGGCCCGCCAGTTCACCCCCGTCAAGCAGGTCCAGCGGGTCAAAAAGGTCGGCCTGGTGCTCAAGGACCTGAAGACGGACTCCTCACATGCGGCGCTCCCGCTGCCGGAGTTCTGCGCCCGCGCCCTCGTAGAGCGGCGGGAGCTGCAAGAGCTTGAACGGAAGATCGCGGGTTACGCCTGGTCCCAGGCTCCCGACCAGGACCTGGTCTTCTCCTCCGAGCACGGAGGCCCCATCGACCCGGTCGGCTTCTCCCGCACCTTCGACCGTCTCGTCCGCCGCGCCCGTGTGCGGCGGATCACCGTCCGCCTCGCCCGCCACACCTGCGGCACCCTGCTGGCCTTCCTGAAGGTGCATCCGAAGGTGGCTCAGGTGATCCTTCGCCATAGCCAGATCAGCATGACCCTGGACGTCTACACCCATGTGGTCGGCGACGGGGAACGAGAGGCCGTGGCGCTCCTCGCGGAACTTCTGGAGGATCCGCTGATCGGCTGATCAAGCTCATCTCACCATTGATGTCAAGCGGTGATGTCAAAGACCCCCAGCCGTAATCGGCTGGGGGTCTTTGTGCTGGTGGGGCTAACAGGATTTGAACCTGTGGCCTCATCCTTATCAGGGATGCGCTCTAACCAACTGAGCTATAGCCCCGTCGCGCTCACGCGCTGACCTCTGAAGATTAGCGCACCTGGGGCGCAGCTCCCAAATCCCGGGTGCCGGAGCACCCGGGGGCGGGCTTCCCGGCGCCAGGGGTGGGGTGCCCGGGCGCCGGGGAGGGATTACTCGTCCTCCGCCAGGGTCAGCTCGACGCCGCCCACGAAGCCCGCGGAGAGGTTGTAGATGAAGGCGCCCAGTGTCGCCAGGGCCGTGGCGAGGACCACGTCGATGACGGCGATGACCGAGGTGAAGATCAGCACGCGCGGCAGGGAGAGGAACGACTGGAGGTCGAACCCGTTGCTGTCGGTAGAGCCGGTGGCCTCGCTGATGGTGCCGCCGACGGTCGAGAAGACGCCCATGGCGTCCATGACCATCCAGAGCACCGCCGCCGCGATCACCGTGCAGATACCGAGCGCGATGGAGAGCAGGAAGCTCACCTTCATCACCGACCACGGGTCGGCCTTGGCCACCCGCAGCCGGGCCTTACGGGTCCGGGGGGTCGTCCGGGCGCCCGTACGGGCCATGCGGACGGCCGCGTCGGACCCGTGGCCGTCGTCAGGCGACTGGTACGCCTGCGGCGGGCGGTAGGGCTGCCCTGACTGCTGCTGGGCGGGCTTGTCGTCGAACCTCTCGTACGGGGGCTTCTTCCCCCGTGAGTCCGTCACCGCAACCCCCTGGGAGTCCGTGGCGGGGCCACGGGCACCGCTCGCTTTGGCGGTCTTGGCGGCTCCAGCGGCTCCGCTCGCTGCCGAACCGGCGCCCGTGGCTCCACTCACGCTTTACTCCTCGTGCTCCCCGGCGGAGGGCGCCGTGCCCTCGGCCGCCGTCTCGGCCACACCGTCGGCCTCGTCGGTCCCTACGACATCATCGGTCCCGTCGACCTCTTCGGCCTCGCGACCCGCTTCGGCGTTGCGGGCGATGCCCACAACGGCGTCCCGCTTGCCCAAATTGATCAGTTGGACGCCCATGGTGTCACGGCCCGTCTCCCTGACTTCATTGACTCGCGTACGAATCACACCGCCGCCGAGGGTGATGGCGAGGATCTCATCCGTTTCCTCGACCACCAGGGCGCCGACGAGCGACCCGCGGTCCTCCACGATCTTGGCGGCCTTGATACCGAGGCCTCCACGACCTTGGACGCGATATTCGTCCACCGCGGTTCGCTTCGCATAGCCACCATCTGTGGCGGTGAACACGAAAGTACCCGGCCGCACCACATTCATCGAGAGGAGCTCGTCTCCCTCGCGGAAACTCATCCCCTTGACGCCGGACGTGGCTCGTCCCATCGGACGCAGGGACTCGTCCGTCGCGGTGAAGCGGATGGACTGCGCCTTCTTGCTGATGAGCAGCAGGTCATCGTCGGCGGAGACCAGCTCCGCGCCGATCAGCTCGTCAGCGGTGCCGTCGGCGCCATCGTCGGTCTCCCGCAGGTTGATCGCGATGACACCGCCGGAGCGGGGCGAGTCGTAGTCCTTGAGCGGGGTCTTCTTGACCAGGCCGCCCTTGGTGGCGAGCACCAGGTACGGCGCGGCCTCGTAGTCGCGGATGGCGAGGATCTCGGCGATCTGCTCGTCCGGCTGGAAGGCCAGCAGGTTGGCCACGTGCTGGCCCCGGGCGTCGCGGCCCACGTCCGGCAGTTCGTAGGCCTTGGCGCGGTAGACCCGGCCCTTGTTGGTGAAGAAGAGCAGCCAGTGGTGGGTGGTGGAGACGAAGAAGTGGTCGACGATGTCGTCTTCCTTGAGCTTGGTGCCCCGCACGCCCTTGCCGCCGCGCTTCTGCGAGCGGTAGTCGTCCGTCTTCGTCCGCTTCACATAGCCGCCACGGGTGATGGTGACGACGATGTCCTCCTCGGCGATCAGGTCCTCGATGGACATGTCGCCGTCGAAGGGGATCAGCTGGGAGCGGCGGTCGTCGCCGAACTTCTCCACCAGTACCGCCAGCTCCTCGCTGACGATGGCCCGCTGCTTCTCCGGGGAGGCGAGGATCGCGTTGTACTCGTTGATCTTCGCCTGGAGCTCGTCGTGCTCCTGGACGATCTTCTGGCGCTCCAGGGCGGCGAGCCGGCGGAGCTGCATCTCCAGGATGGCGTTGGCCTGGATCTCATCGATGGCCAGCAGGTTCATCAGGCCGCCCCGGGCGACCTCCACCGTGTCACTGCGGCGGATGAGGGCGATGACCTCGTCGATGGCGTCCAGGGCCTTGAGCAGACCGCGCAGGATGTGGGCCCGCTCCTCCGCCTTGCGCAGCCTGAAGCGCGTACGGCGGACGATGACCTCGATCTGGTGGTGCACCCAGTGGCGGATGAAGGCGTCCAGCGACAGCGTCCGCGGCACCCCGTCGACCAGCGCCAGCATGTTCGCGCCGAAGTTCGTCTGAAGGTCGGTGTGCTTGTAGAGGTTGTTGAGGACGACCTTGGCCACGGCGTCGCGCTTGAGCACGATCACCAGTCGCTGACCGGTCCGCGAGGAGGTCTCGTCCCGTACGTCGGCGATCCCGCCGATCTTGCCGTCCTTGACCAGGTCGGCAATCTTCTGAGCGAGGTTGTCCGGGTTGACCTGGTACGGAAGCTCCGTCACCACCAGGCACTGCCGGTTCTGGATCTCCTCGACCTCGACGACCGCACGCATCGTGATGGAGCCGCGCCCGGTGCGGTACGCCTCCTCGATGCCCTTGCGGCCGACGACCAGGGCGCCGGTCGGGAAGTCGGGGCCCTTGATCCGCTCGACCAGCGCGTCGAGCAGTTCCTCGTGGGTCGCCTCGGGGTGCTCCAGCGCCCACTGGGCACCGGCCGCGACCTCGCGCAGGTTATGCGGCGGGATATTGGTCGCCATGCCGACCGCGATCCCCGCCGAGCCGTTGACCAGCAGGTTCGGGAAGCGGGCCGGGAGGACGGTCGGCTCCTGGTTACGGCCGTCGTAGTTGTCCTGGAAGTCGACGGTGTCCTCGTCGATGTCCCGCAGCATCTCCATGGAGAGCGGCGCCAGCTTGCACTCGGTGTAGCGCATGGCGGCGGCGGGGTCGTTGCCCGGGGAGCCGAAGTTCCCGTTGGAGTCGACCAGCGGCATCCGCATGGACCAGGGCTGCGCCAGCCGGACCAGGGCGTCGTAGATGGAGGAGTCGCCGTGGGGGTGGTAGGTGCCCATGACGTCGCCGACGACGCGGGCGCACTTGTAGAAGCCCTTCTCGGGGCGGTAGCCACCGTCGTACATCGCGTACAGCACACGGCGGTGGACGGGCTTGAGGCCGTCCCGGACGTCGGGCAGCGCACGCGAGACGATGACCGACATCGCGTAGTCGAGGTAGGAGCGCTGCATCTCCGTCTCCAGCCCGACGGGCTCGATGCGGACCTGGGGCGCTTCTTCGGTGGTGGCGGGGGTGGGTGTCTCGTCGGCCATTGCTCGGTCTTCGGTCCTTTCGTACGGTCAGCTCTGGCCGACTCAGATGTCGAGGAAGCGGACGTCCTTGGCGTTGCGCTGGATGAACGAGCGCCGGGCCTCGACGTCCTCGCCCATCAGCACGGAGAACAGGTCGTCCGCCTGGGCGGCGTCGTCCAGGGTGACCTGGCCGAGGACGCGGTGCTCGACGTCCATCGTGGTGACGCGCAGTTCTTCGGCGTTCATCTCGCCCAGCCCCTTGAAGCGCTGGATCGAGTCCTCCTTGATCCTCTTGCCGGCGCGCTTGCCGAGTTCGACCAGGGCGTCGCGCTCACGGTCGGAGTAGGCGTACTCGAAGTCGTCCCGGCCCCACTTGATCTTGTAGAGCGGCGGGCGGGAGAGGAAGACATGCCCGGCCTCGACCAGGGGGCGCATGAAGCGGAAGAGGAAGGTCAGCAGCAGGGTGTTGATGTGCTGGCCGTCGACATCGGCGTCCGCCATCAGGATGATCTTGTGATAGCGGAGCTTCTCGATGTCGAAGTCCTCGTGGACCCCGGTGCCGAAGGCCGAGATCAGCGCCTGGACCTCGGTGTTCTGCAGGATCTTGTCGATCCTGGCCTTCTCCACGTTCAGGATCTTGCCGCGGATCGGCAGGATGGCCTGGTACATCGGGTTACGGCCGGACTTCGCCGAACCACCGGCCGAGTCACCCTCGACGATGAAGATCTCGCACTTGGTGGGGTCGTTCGACTGGCAGTCGCTGAGCTTGCCGGGCAGCGAGGCCGACTCCAGCAGCCCCTTGCGGCGGGTGAGGTCGCGCGCCTTGCGGGCGGCGACCCGCGCGGTCTGCGCCTGGATCGCCTTGCGGATGATGTCCGCGGCCTCGTTCGGGTTACGGTCGAACCAGTCGGTGAGGTGCTCGTGCACCACCTTCTGGACGAAGGTCTTCGCCTCGGTGTTGCCCAGCTTGGTCTTGGTCTGGCCCTCGAACTGCGGCTCGCCCAGCTTGACGGAGATGATCGCCGTCAGACCCTCGCGGATGTCCTCGCCGGAGAGGTTGTCGTCCTTCTCCCGCAGCAGCTTCTTGTCCCGCGCGTAGCGGTTGACCAGGCCCGTGAGCGCGGCCCTGAAGCCCTCCTCGTGGGTACCGCCCTCATGGGTGTGGATGGTGTTGGCGAAGGAGTACACACTCTCGGTGAACTGCGAGTTCCACTGCATCGCGATCTCGACCGCGAGCATCCGCTCCCGGTCCTCGGCCTCGACGTCGATCACGGTGGGGTGGACCATCTCGCCCTTGCGCGAGTTCAGGTACTTCACGAAGTCGACGATGCCGCCCTCGTAGTGGTACGTGACCGTGCGGACCTGCGCCTGGTCGGACTCCTCGGCGCTGTCGGCGCCCGCCGTGGCCCGCGCCGACTCCCGCTCGTCGGTCAGCGTCAGGGTGAGGCCCTTGTTGAGGAAGGCCATCTCCTGGAACCGGCGCGAGAGCGTCTCGAAGGAGTAGTCGGTGGTCTCGAAGATGTCGCCGTCGGCCCAGAACGTCACCGAGGTGCCGGTCTCCTCCGTCTCCTCGTTACGCGCGAGGGGAGCGGTGGGGACACCGAGCTTGTAGTCCTGCGTCCAGCGGTAGCCGTCCGTCCTGACCTCGACGGCGACCTTGGTGGAGAGGGCGTTGACGACGGAGACGCCGACGCCGTGCAGACCACCGGAGACCGCGTAGCCGCCGCCGCCGAACTTGCCACCCGCGTGGAGAACGGTGAGGACGACCTCGACGGCCGGCTTGTTCTCCGAGGGGACGATGCCGACCGGGATGCCACGGCCGTTGTCCACGACCCGGACGCCGCCGTCGGCGAGGATCGTCACGTCGATCCGGTCCGCGTGCCCGGCCATGGCCTCGTCGACCGAGTTGTCGACGACCTCCTGGACCAGGTGATGAAGCCCACGCTCACCGGTCGAGCCGATGTACATGCCGGGCCGCTTGCGGACCGCGTCCAGCCCTTCGAGGACGGTGATCGCGCTGGCGTCGTACGAGGCTGTGACCTCGCCACTGCCGCCAACGGGGGTGGACGGGTTGTTCTCGTTGGGGTTGCCGGAATCGGCCACGAAGCGCCCTTTCTGGCACAGCACAAGCCGTTCTCCGGGCAGGCGGGAGCGGCTGCGTCGTTCGACATGTTCCGCGAGGAGGCGGGATTGTCCACCAGTCTACCGGCACCGCCGACACGAATGGGGGTTTGCCGGTAGCTGAGTCCGCATGTGCCGCCCTCAACCCGCCCCTGCCGACTCCCCATATTCGGGCAGGGGCTCCAAGAGCCCCACACGGGCGTTGAGCGCTTCGGCCCGTCGGCGTCCGGCCACGGTCCGGAGCCGGTGCCCGGACTCCCCCTCTCCGACCTCGGAAAGCAACGGGAATGGATCATTCCGGACACCCTCCCGATCCCCCGCCCCCGTCCCCCCGGCCGTACGGAGACGAGGAGCCGCCGAGACGCGTACGGGGGTGCTGGACCTCACAGTGAGGTCCACCACCAGTCTCTTATAAACAAC
>NZ_JBHVHF010000076.1:24965-27638 GCF_042800315.1 Streptomyces sp. NPDC057638 | reverse complement strand
CACGAAGGGCATCCCGGCCCCCTTCACCTCCTGGGAACAGGTGATGAAGGTGCAACAGAAGATGAACGACACGGCAAGGGCCGTGAAGGCGTCGGCGGGCCAGGGGACGAAAGGCTCGCTCACCGGCGTGACCGCGGGCCCCGCCGACCGCCAGGTCGTCGTCTACTGGCACGGGAAGCTGACACCAGCCGCCAAAGCCATCATCGCCGACAGCGAGACCCCCGTGGTCGTCAAACCGGCCAAGTACTCCGCCCGCGAACTGGTACGGGCGGTGGACCAGGTGAGTCACGCGGCCAAGACGGCCGGAGTCCAACTGGTCAGCGTCATGCAACCCGAGGACGGGAGCGGGCTGCGCGTATCGATGGAAGGCGGCCAGAAGGAGGCGGCCAAGCTCCGCAGAGCCGTGAAGTCCGCAGACCTGCCCGTGAAGATCATCTCTGGTGTCCAGCGGAACGTCTCTCTGGCCGACCGGAGAAACGGACAGTTCGCCGGAGGCGCGGCGATGGCCGAACCCATCTGCAGCACAGCGTTCGCCATCCAGCAAGGAAATCAGCAAATGATGCTCACCGCCGAGCATTGTTTCCCTGGGAATTACTCGAACAACCGGTACGGCCTGACCACCGGCGAACTCACGATGCCGGACCACAGTAATCCGTTCGGTCATCTCGCTACGCCCAAGGGACCCGGCCCCAACTCAAATGTGCGGGTCGATGTCGCGGGCATCAGCCCGCAGAAAGCGATAGGACCAGAGATCTGGGCGGGCAAGGCGCTCGACCGGCCCACTGAACAGCATCTCGTCCCGGTGACCGGCGCGCAGGCTCCGATCGTAGGAAACTACGTCTGCCAGTCAGGTGCCCGCTCGGGCGAGATCTGCAACCTCCACGTGTCAGGCATAAATCCCCGCTACTGGGCCACCGAAGCGGAAGGTGAGCCGCCCGTGGAATACAGCCAAGGGCTCGTGGCCGAGCAGATGTCGGATGGCTTGGGCGTCTACGGGGCCATGCGAGGGGACAGCGGCGGTCCCGTCGTCATGGGGACGCCGGGCCAGCGCAGAATCGGCACGGAAGTAATCGCGGCCGGTGTCGTGTCCGCATCGCACTCATCGGCGATGAAATGCCCTCGCGGGCCGCTTACAGGCCAATCCAAATGCTTCTCGGCATTCACGTTCGTTCCCATCGATGTGGCCCTGAACCATCTGAACTACGCCGAGCTCAGCTACCGGCACACTCTGCCTAACGGCATGGTGGAACTGAAGCACAAGTCATTCAAAGACGACGGCATCCGTGGCCCCTTCGATCATCCTCCGATAGAGAACCGGCTACAGATGGACGCACGGAACAATGTGCAGGACCTCATCGTGGCAGGTAATGGAACCGCCCTCGCCTTCCACTACTCCACTGGCCAGTACGCGGCAGTCCCCCAGGGAGGAACCAGTCCGGAATCGCGATGGATCCCTCGGCGGAATCAGGCAGGACGCTGGGAATTCCATCACGCCGCAAGCCCCGACAAAGCTTTGGAGGGCGGAACAGGGTTCCAGGTAATCACAGTCATTGACGGCTGGTTCCAGCTGAAGAATCTCGATGGCAGATGCTTGGCTCTGGACGCCACTATCTCCGCGCAGCATCCGCATCATGCCACCACGCCGATCTGTGATGCCGGAGATATCGACCAGTGGTTCAGCTTGGAGGCCGTGAGCACTGAGCTCTCAGTCGAGATCCCAGCGCAGGCGACATCGCTTCCCTCGCCTCCCACCCCCGGCACCACCGCGCCTCGGCTGGCCGTCATGCCGCTGGGCGACTCGATCACTCTCGGCGTCGGGAGCACCACACGCAGGGGGTACCGCCCCGAGCTGGCCACCCACCTGGCCGGGGCAGCGAGCAGTCTGTCCTTCACCGGTTCCCAGACGGACTCCGACGGAACCCGCCACGAGGGCCACTCGGGATGGCGGATCGACCAGCTGCAGGCCAACATCGAGACCTGGCTCGCGCAGGCGAAACCCAACATCATCACCCTGCACATCGGCACCAACGACATGAACCGTGACCATCAGGTCAGCACCGCCCCCCAGCGCCTGGGACGCCTTCTGGACCAGATCCACGCCGCCTCTCCCGACACCGCTATCGTGCTCGCCACCCTGGTCCCAGCCACCGACCCCGCCGTCCAGGCCCGCGTCGACGCCTACAACAAGACGATCCCGGCACTGGTCTCGGCACGCACCTCCCAGGGCCGACCTATCGTCCAGGTGAGCATGGGCAGCCTGACCACCGCCGATCTCAACGACAACCTCCATCCCAACAACGCCGGCTACACGAAGATGGCCGACGCCTTCCACGGCGGAGTGCAGACGCTGATCCGGCGGGGCTGGATCAAGGAGAACGTAGTCGTCGACCCCGCCCCACCCCGGCGCACAGCGGTCATCGGAGACTACGACGTCGACATCAACGGTGACGGCCAGGCCGACTACCTCGTCGTCGACGACAACGGTGCCACCCGTGCATGGACCAACACCGGTATCGGCCGGTGGTCGGACCAGGGCGTCGTCGCGACTGGCTCGGCGCAGTGGACGGGGGAGCAAGTGCGGTTCGCCGACATCAACGGTGATCAGCGTGCGGACTACCTCGTCCTGGACGCCAACGGTGCCACCCGCGCCCTCCTCAACACTCCCGACGCCAC
>NZ_JBHVHF010000076.1:0-24867 GCF_042800315.1 Streptomyces sp. NPDC057638 | reverse complement strand
CCACCGGTAAGGTGAAGTGGTCGGACCAGGGCTTCATCGCCACCGGCTCGGCGCAGTGGACGGGGGAGCAAGTGCGGTTCGCCGACATCAACGGTGATCAGCGTGCGGACTACCTCGTCCTGGACGCCAACGGTGCCACCCGCGCCCTCCTCAACACTCCCGACGCCACCGGTAAGGTGAAGTGGTCGGACCAGGGCTTCATCGCCACCGGCTCGGCGCAGTGGACGGGGGAGCAGGTACGGTTCGCCGACATCAACGGTGACCAGCGTGCGGACTACCTCGTCCTGGACCCCAACGGCGCCACCCGCGCCCTCCTCAACACACCGGACGCCACCGGCAAGGTGAAGTGGAGGAACCAGGGGGTCATTGCCACTGGCACCGGTAGCCCCGCCACCCGCGTCCGCATCTAACCCGCACACCCCGGGCCGCAACGGCGCCGCACGCCAACCCTGATGGGCCCTGGTACACCGCCGGGGCTCCATCGCCCAGTCCAAGCAGCGACGTCGGTGGAGGGTGTGATGACGATGTTGGCCAGGCGCGATCCGTTCGCCGTCGCGCGGATCGACACGTGGATGGCCCGCGCGCTCGCCGACCGCTCCGGTGCCCTGGCCGACGACACGGTCCGGACAGCGGTTCTGGCGGCGCTGCCGGACTGGGTGAGGTCTCATGCCGCCCTCCTCCAGGCCCTCACCACCACACGCCCCAGCCCCTCCGCACCTGGCGTCGGGGAGGAGCTGGCGCTCGTCGGCGAACCCGCGCGAGGCGTGCAGCCCCGAAAGCGACCGCACGCCTCGCGCGGTGGCTCGGCGCACCAAGCTGACCTCCGCCGCGCCGCTACGACTACTGGCCCTGCTGGGCCCAGGACCGGCCACTTCTCCTCCAGCACCACCGCGCTGGCCAACATGCTTCCTCAGCCCATGGGGACGCCGCAGGATACGAGACACATACTGCGGCGTGTGATTCCACGTAACTGATAGAAACAGTGTCTACGGCTCCTTCGCCCAGGGGCAGCGCGACGGCGTCTTTCCCCAGCTCAACGGCCTGCTGCGGGAGCTGGTGCGCGAGCAGGACACTCGGCTGTCAGGCCATGAGCCCGACATCGCCCAATCAAGTTCAGCATTCAGGCAGGGTGTGCCGGTGCAGGGGGTCTCGAGTGGCGCGTGGTGGACCTCAGAGTCAAGATTATTAGTGGCGCCGTAATTGTGAAGGGCGCGAGGGGATGATCATCGATCAGTCGCAATGGGAAACGGAAAATTCGGTTAAGGGAGACGGTGAATGAGCCTCTACCGGGTCGATATGGCAGACAGTGTCCAATCTGTCCGGGCGAGGATCCGCGATCCCCGTGATCGGTCGCGCGACATTGCGTCGTTGATCGAGCAACTGGGAGGGACATTCCATGATGCCTGGGTGACGCTCGATGACTTCGACACAGTCATGATCGTTGAGTTGCCCAGTGATGTCTCGGCCAACGCGCTGTGGAGTGTGGTCAAGGCGAGTGAGGCCGTCACGCAAGTCCGTGTTCAGAACATCATCAGCCTTGAGCAGCATGTCGAAGGTCTGAAGCAGGCACTGGCGGTCGACTACACGCCGCCTCAGGGCCCCACCTGGGACAAGAATGCACCTGGGACGGTTGCCGATTTCGAGCGCGTTGCTCAACCAGAGTTGGCCGACGGCAGCGACTACATGGTTTGTGTCGCAGACTGTAACCCTGAATCGATTAGGGCGATGCTGCGCGCACCGCATGACCGCACACCAGCCGTAACCTCTGTTATCCACCAGCTTGGCGGGCAGTTTCGCAAAGCGTGGATCACGCTGACCGAGTACGACGCCTGCATGATCGTTTCGTTGCCTGACGATATCGCCGCGAACGCGCTCTGGAGTGTGCTGAAGGCGGGCGAAGGTGTCGTCAAAGTTCGCGTCCAGAGCGTGGTGAGTCTGGATGATCACGCCGAGGCGCTAAGGCGAGCCGCTCAAGTGACATACACACCACCGCAAGGCGCGACCTGGGAGAAGTAGGGCCGCTTGAGGTCGCGAACGGAAGGAGCCCACGATGTCGGCTGACATAAAGGCAGGGCCTGTACCGGTATCGCGAGAACGCGAGACCAACCTGTCGTACCTGCAGAAATGGCGGGCGGCTCAGGAGGCGCGCAAGGTGCGGGTCTACTCGCCTGCTCCTGAGAAGTGGTGATCCGGTCGGCGTTCGACGATATCGCGCGATCGCTGAGTTCAGAGCACATCCGGTACCCGAACGATCTGCTGAGCGGTCTGTCTGCTCTCACAGCGTGGCTGGCGGCGACTGGATGCAATGACGTCGACGAGGTAGCCGCGTTCGGTGCCATGCATCCCTCGCCGTGGGTCCGGCGAACGGTTTTCCGTCATCTGGCGGGCAGTCATCCAGACGAGGAAGCGACCAGTGAACTGGCCCGCTGGCTCACACACGACTTCGATGACGTCGTCGCTTTCGAGGCCATCAGTTTCTGTGGTAAGAACCGGCTGCGCCCGGCTCTCCAGGACTTGCTGGTGATCGTGGGATCGGCGAGCGAACGCCTGCGCGGTCGAGGTGGCAAACCGGTTGGAATCGGGCACGCCGTTGTTCTGAGGGCGGTCGAACAGATCACGGGCAGTGATGACCCCGCTGTGATCAAGGCTGCTGAGGTGCAGTTGTTCCCAGGTGGCCGGGCATCGATCGAGCGGGGGCGAGGGACCGGCCACGACCATCCTCCACGAGCTGGCGGCGAGCGGCCGCATGCGCACCGGTGCATGCGACGCGTTCAGGGAGGTCCAGTCGTGCCGGGCCCACCTCCTGCGTTCAACCCGGACGACCTCCTGTTCGACTGGGGCGAGGCCGATTCTGATGCGATCGAAGACTCGGATCGCGAGTGCGGGAGCTTCAACCTGGACGAGTATCCCGTGACCGCCGCCGACTACGACCGCTTCGCGACAAGCGAACCTTCCCTGAGCCATGCGTTCTGTCATCCGGCGGAGCCGGCGGGAAAGATACATATGCGCAACACTGTGCTTGACCACAGAATCGGCCCGGATCATCCCGTGACCGGTGTCGACTGGTTCGACGCCTACTCCTACGCGGTGTGGCAGGGCAAGCGGCTACCTACCGAGGTCGAGTGGCAGCGCGCTGCGCAGGGTGACCAAGCGTGGGCCTACCCGTGGGGCGATGTCTTCGATGCGTGGCGCGCACACTGTCTGGCGCCCCCGCGAGAGCGGGGAGCCGACGCCGTGCGGGCCTGGCGGTCGGCGCTCCTGGCCTTGGTGGACGGCAGTAACCTCCAGACCACGCGACCGGTTGGCGCCACCTGCAGCGCTTCCCAGTACGGCATCTGTGATCTGAGTGGTAATGCGTGGGAGTGGACCGCGACCGCCTTCTGGGGCGGCCTGGTCACGCCAGTGGACATGGGCCGGGACGCGATCGAGATCGTCTATGACCCTCGCTCGTACGCGGTGCTCAAGGGAGGCGCATGGACGTCCCTGCCCGAACAGGTATCAGGTGCATTCCGGGGCCGTGACCTTATCCTCGACCGTCATTTCGAGATCGGTTTTCGCTGTGCCTGTGACTGCCCGACAAGCGCCTACTAGCAAAGGGGTACGGCCTTGGCAGAGCTTCCTGCCTTCCGTTTCGGCGGACGGGTCACTGACGCCGAGCTGGCCTTCTATGAGGAGTACGGCTTCATTGTGTACCGGGGCATGGTGGCGTCCGAGGATGTCGCCGTGCTGTCGGAAGATGCTGAGCGCTATCAGCGTCGCGTGCTTGCCGGCAGTGTCGCAAGAGACCATGTCGATACGGTTGCGCCTGTCACCAGAGACGAGGACGGCACGCCCAAGCGGTATCACCGGCTGAATTACTTCACCCAATACTGCGAGCGTTCACGCGATATCCTCCGCACAGAGCAGTTTGCCCTCCTGGGCCGAGCCTTCGCAGGTCCGTCATGCTGGCTCCTTGAAGACACCATGAATGGGGTCGTCTGGCAGTTCAAGACAGGTGGGACGTCCTCCGCCTACAGTGCGATCCGGTGGCACCTTGACTTCCCGGCCGGGCATCCGCTCTCTCCGGTTGTCACGGTAGGCATCTACCTGGACGACTCGACCCGGTCGAACGGCTGCCTCGCGGTCATCCCGAAGTCGCACCGGTACCCGATCGGCGTCTGTGGTCCCGAGCCTGTCTACCTGGAGGTGGCCGCAGGAGATGTGATCTGCCACCACGAACGCATCTACCACGGCTCAGATCCGATGCGTGATCCATCCGGACACCGAGCCACGATGTACCTCTACTTCTGTGCGGGCGCCTACCCCGGCCACGGCCTGCCCTTCGCTGACACGAAGCGGTTGAAGTCGGTGCAGAGAATCTTCGTTGGTTCCGGTGAGCAGGGGATGGAGCCAGAGCGGTGAACACGGTGGAGCTGTTCCGGGCCCTGGACGCAGTGAATGGCCCCTCGATGAGTGAGCAGGAGCTTCGATCCCTCACCGAAATGACGGTCGACGCGCTCGGCGACCACACAGAGCTGTGGGATCAGTTCTACGCCCTCGTGGCGATGCACCCGGCGGCCGCGGTGAGGCTGGTCGGCCTCGAGTGCGCTGGCGCCCGGCGGGGAAGCGACAGTGCGCGAACCAGCTTGGTCTGCTGGCTGCTCCACGATCCACACGATCTCGTTGCCATGCTCGCCGCATCCATTGCGGTCCGACAGACGCTGAGGGCCGCCGTGCCCGAGCTGTTCGCCGCGCTCGGGAATTCCAGGGCCGGGCTGAAGCGGATGGTGTCCGTGCGTACCGACTTGCGCCAGGACCTGATGGCAGCGGCGCTGACGACACTGCTGGAGACGGCGGACAACCGGGTCGCGCTGGAGCGGTCACTGCTGTCGACCGGCTATGACCGGGCGCAAGAGGCATCTCATGTCATCGTCGACGTCGAGGACATGGTCGGGGTTCCAGGCACGGACCTCCTCGTGGACGCTGCGCCTGTGACGGTGTCACGTTATGAGGCATTCCTGCGCGCCGTCGACGAGGTCGGCCACGCCTGGTGCCACTGGGGGGAGCCGATGTCGTACGGTCATCAACCGTGCGGCCTCGGCCAGCCGGAGGCGCCACGGTCCGGTGCGGTTACCGGCGTCTCTTGGTTCGATGCGTTCGCCTTCGCTGGATGGGCAGGAAAACGACTCCCGACATCGACTCAGTGGCGACAGGCCGTCGCCCCCGCCAGTGAAGGGGCAACGCGAACCTCAGTGCCGGTCTCAGTGGGGGTCGATGCGAGTTTCGACATGCTGGACGAGTGCCTGCGCCTCCTGCTGCACGGCTCAGCTGTCGAGACCGCGCCGGGCACCGAACAGTGGGAATGGACCAGTTCACGCCACCTCGACAACGCCGAGCTCAACCCGTTTGTGGGCCGGCGCGACCACTTCCAGACCATCGGCGACTGGACGATGTACGCCGTGGTGCACGGTGGGATGGTGCTGTCGTCGCGTGTCCGCCCTGACCCGTCCTACCGGGGCCGAAAGCATGTGCTGCACAAGTCGCAGGAGGTGTCGTTCCGGTGCGTAGCCGACCGGCGGGACGGGTGAGGTCGCAGCTGGCACTCGGTCGCCAGGCTGCTCCGGGGACCGAATTCGTGGTGGCCGCCTTCGACGATGTCCAGACATCCGACCCTCACAGGGCGTACGAAACCGGGAGTCGCAACCTGGTCGCGAACGTCTACGAGACACTGTTGGACATCGACCCCGAGACAGGAGGGCTCCGGCCGAAGCTGGCCAGCCTGACACCCTCGAATTCTGCAGCAGATGAGCCCGTGTATCGCTTCCGAATTCGACCCGGAGTCTTGTTTCATGACGGCTCACAGCTCACCACGGGTGACGTCGTCTATTCGTTGCGGCGACTGCTCCTGCTGGGTACAGGGGCGGGCGTTTTCTGGAGGGAGGCGTTGCTCGGCCGATCGGCGGCGAACCCGGCACGCAGGGACCTGGTGGCAGCCGCCAAGCGCATCGGGGCCGAGGGAGATACGGTCATCGTCACGCTTCCGCTCCCCTACTCACCCTTCCTCCAACTCGTCGCCACCTACGCCTACATCCTGCCAGCGGCCTGGTGCGCCCACTCCGGTGATTGGTCCGGCTCTCTGGACGAGGCACCGCCGGAGCACTCGGCCTCGGCCGTAAGCGAGACGGCCAACGGCACCGGACCTTACCGCCTCGCCAGCTGGAACAGGTCCGATCGCACCCTGCGGTTCCGGCTGTTCGCCGACTACTGGGGACCGTCACCACTGGTCGAGCACATTGTTTACACCTCGGTTGACGACCGTCTAGAGCGTGAAGCGGCCCTCATCGAAGGAACAGTCGACTTCGCAGTGTGCCAAGGGGAGTCCGTGAGCCGGCTTGGCCACGGCGCCGGTATCCACATCGCCGAGTCGTCGGCCGAATGGTCTGTCAACCCCCTCGGGCTGCTCTCATTCGACCTGGCACACGACCCTGACGTCCTCGGCTCTGGTGAGTTCTCCCCGTCCAGCATGCCCAGTGACGCATTGCGTGACCCGCATCTACGAGCCGCGCTCTCGCACTGTTTCGACCACGATCGGTTCGAACGTGAGGCCCTGGCTGGACGCGGAATTCGGCATCACGGGCTGTTCCCACGGACGGCTCTGCCTAACGGTCCCAGACCGCCCGATCGGTACGATCTCGCGATGGCCCGGAAGCACCTGGAGAAGGCCGCAGATGGTGCCATCAAGAGCAAGGGCGTACGGATCGTCAGCTACACCCATCGGGGTAATCTCGCACGAGAACAGGCCGCAGACATCCTCGCCGACGGGTTCAACCGGCTTCATCCGTCGGTCCGCCTCGAGGTGCGTGCTACAACGCTTCAGGATCTGATGGATCGGCTGGAAGGTCGGCGCTGCCCGATCGGCTGGATCGGCTGGGCCAGTGACTTCTGCCACCCGCATGCCAGCGTGAGCCCATTCCTCGCCTCGGCCTGGCCACTGGCACGGGGACTTTCCATCGCTTCACCAGGCACCGAAGCGGCGGTCGAGGCCGCACTGCGAAGCCAGGATGAAACAGCCGCCCAGCGAATCTACCAACAGCTCGCGCGTACGGTCGTCGACGAACGGCTGATGCTCTTCGTACCCAGCAAGGTCAATTACCGGGTATACCGCTCAGCGTGGTCGGGCATCGACTTCGTCGGCGGGCGTCCGAACGTACTCGACTTCGCGAGGTTCCGATGGAACACATCCTGAAGCCGACCGCGGCGGCCCAGACGGATCTGCCGAGACTGTGGGAGGCGAGACGTCTGCCAGAGGATCCGGCTGCGCTGGCCGACGAGCGTTACCACGACATTGTCGCGGAGACATACGACGACTGGGAGGGCACCCCCTGGATGGCCCACGCGGAGGCGTGGATCGTCCCGTGGATGGTTGGCCACGTTCGCGGCGGGATCGCCGTCGACCTCGGTACGGGAACCGGGAGGATTGCACAGGCGCTGGCGGAGACGGGGTCCGTAGAGGTCATCGCCGTCGACCGGTCGCGGCGAATGCTGCAGGCTGCACTGACCAAGACCAAGGGCCTCCCCGTGCTCGCACTGCGCGCCGATGCCGCCGAGTTGCCCATCCTGGACGCCACGGTGGATGCCGTCACGTGCTCTGGCGTCCTCCACCACATGGAGGATCCGCGGCGTGCCATCAATGAGGTGGCACGGGTGCTGCGGCCGGGCGGACTGTTCGTCATTAGGGAGCCGAACGCAGACTACCCGGCGGAGTGGTTCGCGCCCCTGGAGCGCATGGCCAAGACCGCGCACCGTCGGCGGCTCGCCTCGCCGACCACCGAGAAGTGCGAGGTCAGCGCCCCGAGCGAGCATCCGGTGTCGCCCGCCCTGCTGCGCGACTGGCTCAGTACGATGTTTGTTCCAGAGTCAATCGGATCGGCCAAACTCCTCGCCTCCCTGAGTCTTCCCGTGGGGACGCGGGGCGAACACCTCTACTACCGGCTAGCGAACTTGGCCGACCGCGCCTGTGTACTGAGACTGCTGAGGGGGCGCGGATCACTGGTATTGGTCGTGGCCCGGCGCACCGAACGAATGCTCACGCATCGAGCCACCGGCCGGCGCGCATGATGGTCCGTCCTGGCAGCTCGATCTCCTCGCGCCATGCCAACACCCGCCGAGGTTCAACCACCAGGCCGACATAGCCCGGGCTGGTGTGGAGATCCCAGCCGAACTTCTCCGCATAGCGATCCAGCACCTTCTGAGGCATGGCGTCCAGGGCGAACATGGATGGCGCTCCGTCGACGAGGACAACATCCCTTGTCACCCCGAACGCCAGCCGGATCTCCGAACCGGACCGCGCGTTGTCGGCGGTGCGGCTGCGATCTGGGGTGGAAAGGTAGAAGAGGCCGCCGAGCCAGACGAAGGACAGCGGAATCAGGTGGGCCCTGCCCTTTTCGGCCGTGGCCACCCAGCAGTCGAGATCGGCTTCGAACCTGGCGAGAGAATCGGTGATCCGCTGTGAACTCGGGCGAGGAGCCTCCATGTCGTCATCCTCTCACCGTGCGGTCAACACGTGCGGCAAACTCGCCAGAACCACCGCGATCGTCGAGCTCCTCCTGTCCCACCTTAAAGTCGAGCAATGGAAGATCCGGGGACAAGCGTGCGCGCACCACTCCCGGTAGGGCTCGGTGCGTACCGGTGCGGGCAGCACACGGTTGCTGGAGGCGGTGATCTGGCGTGCCGCCCGCTCGATGTCCGCCAGGCGCCCCAGGATGCGGCCGTTCAGGGGCAGCTCGTCGAGTACGAGGCCGATCATGCGTTCGTACGCCTCCAGCGCCAGGGCGTGCAGTTTTTCGGATATGCACATGACCGTGGCCTGCCCAGGTCAGGAGCGTAGCCACCCCAAAGGATCGGCGCAGACGGCCAGGAGCTCCGCTCACTGCCGAGGGCAGGACTTCACGAAGGCGAGCGCGTCGAGCGCCGGCTCGCCCGCCGGGCTCGCCTCGAACGCGAACGTCTTCAGCAGGTCGGGAAGGAAACGGGCGATGGTGTTGTAGCGGGCGGCCAGCATCTGTTCGGCGCCGTCGTCGGGCTCCTGGGCCAGCACCTTGACCGTCTCCGCAGCGGTGTGGAACGGGGCCACGTCCATGGCGTCGAGGACGGCACGGATGTCGCCGTCTGGGTCGGCGGCCGCGCCGCACACGGTGACCCAGGCCGTGCGGAGCAGGATCGCCGCGGCGTCCAGGTCTTTGAGGGTGCGCAGCCGGTGCTTGGTCATCTTGGTGTCGGAGGAGCGGATCAGGTCGCCCATCACCAGGTCGAACACCTCGACCGCCTCGTCGGCGGCGATCTGCGGCATCACCGCGGCGAACGCCACCAGGGTGGCCAGGCGCCGCTGGTCGGCGAGGTCACAGACGGCCTGGGCGCGGGTGGCCCGCGTGAAGCGGACCAGAGACTGGAGGCGCCCCGGGGGTATCGCGGCCAGATCTCAGCCGGCACTGCGACGCTCGGGGGGCGCCCCCGCGACCGGTCGTGTCCGGCTGGTGCGATGATGGAAGTGGCCGACTGTCTGGGCGTGTTGGTGATGTTCACTAGCGAAAGCGGTGGGGTCATGGTCTCCGAATCTGACGACAGCGTGGCGACCCTCTACGGCCCCGCCTCGGTCTTTTTCGGTATCGCGGCGCTGATGGCCGCGGTGTTCGCCGCCTTCATCGGGGTCGGCGTCCCGGTCCTGGCGGGAAGCCTCGCCCTCACCTTCGCTCTGCTCGGCATCGGCAGCGGAAGGAACCGGAGGCAGTGCATCGTCGGCCTGATCACGGGCTCTGTTGGCGCGCTCGTTCCGCTCGCCCTCGCTCTCGCCTGACCAGCCCCCCCGATACTCCTGAGCGGCCTAAGCGATGGCGGTCAGCCGCGTCAGTCGGGCGGACCCTCTCAGGCCTCTGGGCTCGTCGGCAGACCCGCGCCCCCGGGGTGCCGGGACGGTGGTGGTTACGCGGGGCTGTGACGGCGCCAGCGGATGCCGGTGGTCTCCTCGGCCGCCGCCCGCAGAGCGGTGATGAGCTGGCCGCCGGGGTAGGTGGCGAACTCGCGGTAGCGGGGTGGGTAGCGGCGGTAGTAGGCCGACCAGTAGCTCACGGCCCGCCGCTCGGTGAGGGTGAAGAAGGCGGGGTTGGCGGCGAGGAACGCCCCGTACCGCATCCGCTCGGCAGAGCCGGGCTCCATCAGCCCCGGCAGGGCCCGCAGGGTGGATTCGATGATCTCCACGACGTACTCGCCGCCGAGTTGGATCACGAACGGCACCACCGAGGGCTCGTCCGAGCGGGCGAAGTGTTCGAGGTGACGCTGGCGGACATACCCGTCGTGATGCCGGGAATAGAGGCAGTGCAGGATCAGCCGCTGCCCGTCGGTCAGAGCCGCCACCGCCTCCTGGTCCGGCTCCGGGTGGTACATCCGGGTGGGGAGGGTGAGCGTCTCCTGCTCGACCGTCACCTCAAACCAGCCGTGGACCGGCGAGGAGGCGGGCGGGAGGACGGCCAGCACAGCGCGCGCGTCATCGGCGACATGGGCGGGGAACGCCGCCACGAGGGGTCCGGCGGAATACGGGGTGGAGGGCTGTGGCATCGGCTGATCCTAGACGCAGACCCCGATGGTGCGCCCCCGAGTATCGACGGGGCGGCTGGCGAAACGGGTCCGCCGGTCCATTCCCGGCATGGTTCAGGAGGAGGCCGCCGGGAGTGAGGGGCACGCGGGACGGGCCCCTGCCAGCCCCGGTCTGCGCCACGGCCCCACGTGCGGTGCGGTACCGCTCGCACCCGCGTGCGGTGATGGTGTCACGTGGGGGCGGGGGATCGCTCGCCCCGGATAGGGTCACGGCATGCTCCGTGATGGTTGTACCTGCCGCTGTGTGATCTGTCATGACTACGGCGACCGGGACGCGGCCGATCCGATGGACCGGCGCACGGTCGAGCAGATTCAGGAGCACGGCTGGAGCGTCGTGATGGTGCCGGCCGATGACGAGGGGCCCGCCTTCGCCTACACGATCGGACTCTGGCACACCCACACGGTCCCCGAACTGGCCCTGTTCGGGCTCGACATCCACACCATGCACCACCAGCTCAACACCCTCGGGCACGCCGCCGTCGGCGGAGCCGTCCTGGACAGCGGCACGGAGCACCCCGGCATCGTCCCGGAATACCCGGTTGTCCTGAAGACGGCTGATCTGCGCTGGTACCGGCAGTACTTCGGGCGTGCCATCGCCTTCTACCGGCGCCCTCCGTTCCCCGTCCTGCAGGTGGTGTGGCCCAACCCGGCGGGCCGGTTCCTCTGGCAGCCGGGCATCGGCGAGCGCTACCAGCAGTCCCAGCCGCATCTGTGGCTGAAGCCGGTCGAGCACCCGCAAGGGCCATGGGCCCCGCCCGCGACGGGTTGAGTTGGACTGCGGCCGGTCACCGCGGGCCGGGATCCCGTAGGGTTCCGGCCGCCTGGATGGTCAAGGTGGTCGCGCTGACGGTGGTGAAGTTGGTGCCCTCGGGGCCATCGGCGAGGGAGCGGACAGAGCCATGGTGACGAGCGAGGGCGAGACGCTGGGATCCAGTGGCGATGCCCATCCGCAGACGATGCGTTCGTCGCGGCTGAAGACTATCTGGCTAACAGTTGCCGGTGTGACCGGCCAGTGTGGAGTGGGCACGCAGGCTCCGGCGCGGCTCTGGACACCGGCCAAGTTCCACCCTCTCAGTGTCAGCCCCCTCGATAGCTCGTAGCATGGCAGCCCATGAGCATGCCTCGTTTGCCGGATGGATGGACCCTGGAGCGTCTGCGCGCGGTCTCGGGAGACGCGGACGCCCGCCCGCTCGGCTGTGACCGCACGGTGGTCGTCGACGACAGCCGCAGTTCCTGTGTCCCGCTGCAACCGGACATGATTCTCGCCTTCCACGACCTGTGTCTGGTGCACGATGACGGCGACTGGTACATGGGCCGCCTCAACCCCGACAGCTCCATCACCTGCTGGGCGTCCTACGGCACCAGCCTCCGCGACGCGATACGGGCCCTGTAACCCGCCGTGCCCAGTGGACTTAGCGCCGCCAGGGCGGGCGTCTCACGGCAGCATGGTTCGGGCGGGCGACAGGCGTGTTCCGGCCGGGATAGCGCGTGCGTCACTGGTCGGTGAGGGATCCTACCCAGCGCAGGGTCGGGCGGCGCCGGACCACGCCTGGAGGTGCGATACGGCATCGTCGTCAGCTGGTGCCAGGCGGTATCTGGCCCAGGACGGCACGGAACCGTTCCTGCCCCACCGCGACGCTCGCCTCCCATAGCCCGGCGATGTCACCGCTGACGGACAGACGCTGCAGCCGGTACTCCCCCTGCCCGAACAGCTCACTTCCCAGACTCTGATCTAGCATCTCCATCGCCACGAGGACTGCGTGGCCGCAGGACACCGCGTCCCGCGCGCTCCCCGAGTTGTTCGCCGCCAGGGCGTGGCGCAACGCGAGAACGGCGGGAGCGGCGTAGGTGTCGGCGACCGAGGTGACCGGCTCGTCGCGCGGTCGCAGCTCGGGGAAGCGCTCCACGATACGGATGCGGTCAGCGGCGTCCGTGAGCACGCGGTCGGCGAACCACAGGTCGCGCCGGCACTGTGCGTACAAGTCCCGGTCAGCTTCCCGCTCCGCTACAACCGCCCGCACCCCCAGGAACAGCGGCGCCATCCGCTCGACACAGGCTGCCACGTACACGCGGATCGTCTCACCGCCCGTTCGCCACAAAACCCCGGCGACGTCTTCCTCGACCAGCACTCCCATGTCCCGCGCCCTTCCCGTGCTGCCTTTTGCGAGGGGCATTCTCGCAGGGACGCGTCGGGATCCGCGGTGGCATCCTCCTGGCTGGACAGCTCGCGGAACCTGGCGCAGCGGAGGGCTGGGTATCAGCGGTGCCTGACGGAGTATGCGGTTCGCTGAGCGTTACCGGTTACCGGTGGCAGGGACCGTTGTCGGCTGCTCACGGTGCCCACCTCGGGCGATGCCGCTCACCGGCATCGGCGCGGAGCGCAGGCCCGCACCGGTTACGGACGGCCACGATGCGTGGTCCTCACGGCCGCCGTGCGCAACGCGCCGGACCGCTCCGGTGGCCCCTGTGCCGGACGGCCCTCCAGAGAAGGACCGGCTCCCGGGCCGCCTGAAGAGCCGTGATGCGCCCCACGCGGCAGGCGGGCCGGCACCCGTTGATGGCCGACCCGATCCTGGTCTGGGCGGCGGGGTCAGCAAGGGGGTGGTGCGGACGCTCCAGCCAGATACTGGGCGTGTTCGGCCGGGGTGAGATCGCGGTCCAAGGTGCGGCAGATACGGGCGAGCGCCTGGACGGGGGTGGGCAGGGCGACGTTCGAGGTGCGGGCGGTGGCGGTGGTTTCGTGGGTGCTGACGGTGGTGAAGGTGGTGCCGTCGGGGCTGTAGGCGAGGGAGCGGATGGGGCCGTGGTGGCGGGTGAGGGTGGCGCGTTGGGTGCCGGTGGCGGTGTCCCACCAGCGGACGATGCGGTCGTGGCCGCTGGTGGCCAGGGTCCGGCCGTCCGGACTGAAGAGCATCTGGGTGATCTCGTCATTGTGACCGGTCAGGGTGGTACGGAGCTTTCTGCTGTGCGTATCCCAGAGGCGGACAGTCCGGTCGGGGCCGGTGGTGGCCAGGGCGTGCCCGCCGCGTAGTGCGCGCGCCGCGCCATCTCCCGGTACGTGATCCCGCCCACCTCGTGCCGTAGCTGGTAACTCGTGCGCGAACCGCTGCACCGGACCTGCCTCCGGGGCGACCGGTATCTCCCGACGCCCCACCACACATCACCCCGTATTGTCCGGACCGTCTGATGCCACCGCGGGTTGTCCGCAGGCGACGTCTCCCACTGAACTGGGTCCCCGATTGTCTGGACAACCTCGTCCCAGCCGACCAGACAATCGAGCGGCGGTGCCCTGGCGTTCATAAGGGCCGCCCGCGGGCGGTGGGCTGACCATCAGGAAGAGTGTCCCGCGCGAGCTGGCCCCGGCCCGCGCGGACCGCCGCGTCCAGGAACTGGCCCAGTGCGGTCAGATCCCGGGCCCCCGCCGATCGAGTATGCCCGGAGGCCGACCGCGCGCCCTCTGCCACCTCGCCCAGGGAGGCAGGCGCGCGGGCGGTGGTGCCTGAGGTCGATTCCCTGACCCTGGAGTGCCGCTCCGTCCTGCCGGGGCATGGCTCTGTGGACACGATGGCCGGGACGGATGGTTGTCCGTGTTGTTCCAGCGGGCCGCGGTAGCGTGACCGCCGGGGTTGGACCCTGGTACGTCGTTGGGAGGGGGAGGGCGCGGTGACATTGAGCGAGGCGGATCCGACGTCGGTGGGTGGCTACCGTCTGGTGGGCCGGCTCGGTTCCGGGGGCATGGGCGTCGTCTACCGCGGTCAGTCGGACTCGGGGCGCCAGGTCGCGGTCAAGCTGGTGCACCAGCAGTTCGCGGACGAGACCGAGTTCAGGGTCCGGTTCCGTCAGGAGGTCGACGCCGTACGCCGGGTGAGCGGCGCGTTCACGGCCGCGGTGATGGATGCCGACCCGGACGCCCCACACCCCTGGATGGCGACCTCCTATGTCACCGGCCCCACACTTGCCCAGCGGGTCACCGAGGATGGCCCGCTGGGGAGCGCGGAGTTGTGCACGCTGCTCATCGGTCTCGCCGAGGCGTTACGGGACATCCACCGGGCCGGTGTGGTGCACCGCGACCTCAAGCCCGCGAACGTCATCCTGTCCGGCGAGGGTCCCCGCGTCATCGACTTCGGCATCTCCCGCGCCGCCGACCGCCAGCACATGACGACGACGGGCCGGGTGATGGGGACCCCGCCGTTCATGTCGCCGGAGCAGTTCCGCGCGCCCAAGGACGTCGGACCCGAGAGCGATGTCTTCTCACTCGGCGCGGTCCTCGTGTACGCGGCGTGCGGGCGTAGCCCGTTCGAAGCGGACAGCCCGTACGTGACCGCCTACCGGGTCGTCCATGAGCCGCCGGACCTGGGCGCATTGCCCGCCCCGTTCCACGAGGTCGTCACGGACTGTCTCGACAAGAGCCCGTCGAAGCGGCCTTCCGTGACCGAGTTGCTGACCTGGTCGCGTGAGTTCACCGCAGGCCGTTCCGCCGCGCCGGCTGCGACCTCCGTGCCCGACTCCGGCACGCACCGGTCGCGTCGGCGCCGTGCGCTGATCACCGCGGCCACGATCGCCGCGGCGATGGGAGCGGGGATCGCGGCGCTGCTCGCCTCCGGGCTGCCAGAAGGGACCCGCGACAGCCCGGAGAAGGCGCCGCGGGCATCGTCACCCGCCGCGGGCTCGCGCGCATGGCGAGAAGCGCGCCCCAAGATCGCCCCGGGCGTCGCCCTGGCATCCCAGTCGTACCCGAGGCACGCCGCGGCGCTCGCCTTCGACGGCCTCGACTACACCTGGTGGGGAACCGGTGTCTCCGGGGTCGGCCAGGGCCAGTGGATCGAGGCACGTTTCCCTCAGCCCGTCCGGCTCCAGGATCTGATCATCACGCCCGGTACGTCCCCTCAGGCCACCCGGCTCCCCGCGTCGGCCCGACCGCACCGGCTCACCGCCACCATCTCCACCGCCACGGGTAAGCCGGTCGAACGGCGACTGACGCTCGCCCCAGGGGCGGGAGGCCAGCACCGTGCCTTCCCCGTGGAAGGGGTCACAGCGGTCCGCTTCACCATCGAGTCGGCCCACGGCGCCTCGGAGACCAAGCAAGTCGCCGTCGCAGAGATCGAGTTCTTCGGCCGACCGGTTTCGGAGGACATCCCTCCTCCCCTGTAGCGACTTCGCATATCAGTCAGAGGCGTTATCCTCTCGGCGCGAAGCGCGTCCGCGTGTTCCCCCCCCCCACAACATCAGCAGCCGACCCTGCTCCTTAGACGTCAGCTCGTCTTGGACGTGGAGCAGCCGCGTTCTGGGGCCTGACCGGGGCAGCCACGGTACGGAGACCGCTTCGGGCGGCCCGGCGTGTGCCGTGGCGCCCGGGCGGGCTCAGTCGTTCTGCGGTGGGACTCCGGGGCGGAACTCCACCAGCGGGCCGTAGGAGTAGCGCTTGCCGTTGACGCTGTCGCCGGTGGCGGTGTTGCCGGTGACCACGGCGTTGGTCACCTTCGAGTCGAACCCGCCCTCGCTCACACTGATCCCTGTCATGACTCCCCGCCCCGTCTCTCGTCCACCGGCCGCCCCATGTGAACAGTCGTGCAAATACGGGAGCCCAGCCCGTGAAGCGGTCCATCCCAGAGCTGGAAGATCACTGTCGCCCGCCGGGCGGGGTCTCCTTCGCCGAGCATGACTACCCGCCCGTCAGCGTTGGCGATCGGTGCCGCGGCTGCGGCCTGGCAGAAGTGGGGCTGACCTGGTGACCAGCCGGGAACAGGAACGCCTGCTGGCAGAGGCCGCGGAGTTGGAGAGCCGCGTGCCTCCGCTGTCGGCCGGTCCGCGTACAGAGCACGAGCGCCTGATGGTGGAGCGGGCGGCCGAGCTGCGACGGCGGGCCGACGTCTACGTGCCCGGAACCTCGGGGGCGCTCCGCGAGCGCCTTTTCAGAGGAGTCTCTGTCGTATTCGCTTACGGCAGACGGGGAACACCCGGAAGGGACTTGAAAACCCCTCATGGGTAAGTCAACCTATGACATCCCGATGGCGCTGGCGGCTTGGCTGATGTCCCGTAGATGAAGGAGCAGCAGCTCAGCAGAGGTCCATTTGAGCCTCCCTTGCAGAGTTCCTTGTCCTGTTTTGTGGGGTGCTGTTCCTTCGCGCGGGAATTCTACTCAGCACCCGAGTTCTCTGGCCTGCCAAATGATGCGCCAACGATGAAGCAGGGCACTGTACAGCCGACGATCACCGGTTCGCCAAACCGGGACTCCTCCGGATCGTTGATGGAGTTCGTGAGGGTTCCGCTTGGCGGTGGAGCCGTGCGGGTGTATGCCCGATGTGCGAGTGCTGTATCGGCAGCTCCGGCATCTTCTGCACGCTTCGTGGCGAGGTGCCGCGGGACTCCGTCGATGGCCTACATGTCGCGCCCACAGCTGATATCTACGGAAGGTACCTATGGCCCGTCCCCCTGCACTCAAGCTTGCCGATGTGCTTGCGGAGATCCGTATGAGCCCGTCTGCGTTCTATCGCCTCCGAGCCCGGGGTGATGCTCCTCGAATGATCAAGCTTCCGAATGGTGAACTACGCTGCCGTCGTGCCGATCTCGACGCGTGGTGGGCTGCGTGCGAAAGGGAAACGCCTGAATGGCGATGAGCTACAATGTCCGATTCTGGGAAATACGCGAACGGGCCGGCCGTAAACGAGGATTCGAGGTCCGCTGGACCGTCAGCGGATACGAGAAATCCGATTCCTTCAAAACTAAAGGACTCGCGGAGAGTCGCCGTGCCAAGCTGATGACCGCAGCCAGGGACGGCGAACCATTAGACCCCGGGCCGGCCTGTCTGCCTCTGAACTCCGCGCACTGAAACAGCGCACCACCTGGTACGGACTCGCACGGGAATACATCGAACAGCGCTGGGACCTGGCCCCCCCCGGCAACATTCGCCGAACTCTTGCCGACGCATTCGCCACGATCACCCCCGCCCTGGTGGAGTCCGGAGCCGCCTACCATCACCCACGCGTCCTCCGTCGAGCCCTGTACTCATGGGCCTTCAACAAGAGATCCCGGAAGGCTGAGCCCTCGGAGGAGTGGCAGACAGCACTGCTCCATGCGTCGCTGGGAGGGCGCCACGGAGGCCGATGAGGGCGAGTTAACCGACTGCTGGCCCGGAATGGCCCCGGAACGGCTGGTCAGAGGTGGGATGCAGGTGGGAGAAATCGGGAGTGACGCCGATTCTCGGCCCGCCGCGTAGAAGCGCGCCATGAAGGGCGCCTGGCAGGGAGAACCCCTTTTCAGGCGCCCTTTTTTCATGCCTAGAAGAAGCCGACCTTCTTCGGTGAGTACGACACGAGGAGGTTCTTCGTCTGCTGGTAGTGGTCCAGCATCATCCGGTGGGTCTCGCGTCCGATGCCCGACTGCTTGTATCCGCCGAAGGCCGCGTGCGCGGGATAGGCGTGGTAGCAGTTGGTCCAGACCCGTCCCGCCTGGATCGCCCGTCCGGCGCGGTAGGCCGTGTTCATGTCGCGGGTCCAGACGCCCGCGCCCAGGCCGTAGAGGGTGTCGTTGGCGGTGCGCATCGCGTCGTCGAAGTCGGTGAAGGAGGTGACGGCGACGACCGGGCCGAAGATCTCCTCCTGGAAGACGCGCATCCGGTTGTCGCCCTCGAAGATCGTCGGCTGGACGTAGTAGCCGCCCGCCATGTCACCGTCGTACTCCAGGCGCTGGCCACCGGTGAGGATCTTCGCGCCCTCCTGCTGGCCGATGTCCAGATAGGAGAGGATCTTCTGGAGTTGGTCATGGGAGGCCTGGGCGCCGATCATCGTGTCGGTGTCCAGGGGGTGGCCCGTGGCGATGCGCTCCGTGCGGGTGATGGCCGCGTCCAGGAACTCGCTGTAGTGGCCTCGCTGGATCAGGGCGCGCGAGGGGCAGGTACAGACTTCGCCCTGGTTGAGGGCGAACATGGTGAAGCCTTCGAGGGCCTTGTCGCGGAAATCGTCGTCGGCGGCCCAGACGTCGTCGAAGAAGACGTTCGGTGACTTGCCGCCGAGTTCGAGGGTGACGGGTTTGATGTTCTCGGAGGCGTACTGCATGATCAGGCGGCCCGTGGTGGTCTCGCCGGTGAAGGCGATCTTCGCCACGCGGGAGCTGGAGGCGAGGGGTTTGCCCGCCTCGACGCCGAAGCCGTTGACGATGTTGAGGACGCCGTCGGGCAGCAGGTCGGCGACCAGGCTCAGCCAGTAGTGGATGGAGGCGGGGGTCTGCTCGGCGGGCTTGAGGATCACCGCGTTGCCCGCCGCCAGGGCGGGCGCCAGCTTCCAGCTCGCCATGAGTATCGGGAAGTTCCAGGGGATGATCTGGCCGACGACACCCAGCGGCTCGTGGAAGTGGTAGGCGACGGTGTCGTCGTCGAGTTCGCTGAGGGTTCCCTCCTGGGCGCGCAGGGCGCCGGCGAAGTAGCGGAAGTGATCGATGGCGAGCGGGATGTCGGCGTTGAGGGTCTCGCGGATCGGTTTGCCGTTCTCCCAGCTCTCGGCGACCGCGAGGGCCTCCAGGTTCGCCTCCATGCGGTCGGCGATCCTCAGGAGGATCCCGGCCCGTTCACCGGGGGCGGTCCGGCCCCAGGCGGGGGCCGCCGCGTGGGCCGCGTCGGGCGCGCGCTCGACGTCCTCGGCGGTGCCGCGGGCGATCTCGGTGAAGGGGCGGCCGTTGACCGGGCTCGGGTTGTCGAAGTAGGCGCCGCGGGCCGGGGGGACGTACGCGCCGCCGATCCAGTGGTCGTAGCGGGACTGGTACGAGACGATCGCGCCCTCGCTGCCCGGCGCTGCGTAGCGGGTCATGTCCAAGCCTTCCGGTGCGGGCGCCGCCCACCGTTGGACGGCGCTCACGGCGAGGCTAGGAGCCGGGACGTTGCAGCGGGGTTGCGGCGTGCTGGGACGCGTGGGGGCGTGCGATCCCCTGCCCGCGCGCCGTGCGCGCCCGCGCCCAGCGCCACGTACGCGCCGGGCGCGGGCCCCGTTCCGTCCTTCAGGGCGACGACGTGATCATGTCGGCGCACTTCTCGCCGATCATCATCGTCGTGATGCAGGGATTGACCGTCGTGAGGAACGGCATCACCGACGCGTCCGCCACGCGCAGACCGCGCACTCCCTTGACACGCAGCTGGGGGTCGAGCGGGGACATGGCCTCGTCGGGGGAGCCCATCCGTACCGTTCCCGCCGGGTGGTACACGGTGTTGTGGGTCTCCCGGACATAGGCGAACAGCTCGTCGTCCGACTGGGCGGAGGGACCCGGGGCCAGTTCGGGTCCCGTCCAGCCGGCCATCGCGGGCTGGGCCGCGATCTCCCGGGCGAGCCGCAGACCGTGGGTCATCACCCGGATGTCGTGCTCATGGGTGAAGTAACGGGGGTCGACCCTCGGCTTGTCGCGGAAGTCGCGGGTCCGCAGGCGGACCGTGCCCATCGAGCGGGCGCGGGTGACGTTGGGAGTGAGGCAGAAGGCGTTCTCGCTGGTCGGATAGCCGCGCCGGTAGGTGTTGAGGTCGAACGGGACCGAGCCGTAGTGGAACATCAGATCCGGCCGGTCCAGGCCCGGTTCGGTGTCCGCGAAGATACCGATCTCCCACCACTGGGTGGAGGAGGTGGCCATGGGGCGCTTCGCCTCCCACATGATCACTCCCTCCGGGTGGTCCTGGAGGTGCGACCCGACTCCGGGGGAGTCCACCCGTACCGGAACGCCCGTCTCCCGCAGATGGGCGGCGGGGCCGACGCCCGAGAGCATCAGGAGTTTCGGTGAGTCGATCGCCCCGCAGCTGACGATCACCTCACGGCGCGCGGTGATCGTCCCGGAGTGGATCGTGTCGGGCGCGAGGTACTCGACACCCGTACAGCGGCTCTCGTCGTCGATGAGCAGGCGCTTGGCCTGGAGGCCGGTACGTATGTGGAGGTTGGGGCGGTCGAGTACGGGATGGAGATACGAGACAGAGGCGGATGCCCGCGTTCCGTCGGGAGCGGAGTTGATCTGGAACCAGTGGGCGCCCCGCAGCACGGTCGTACCGCTGTTGAACGGCGTCGTCGGGATACCCACCGCCGCGCACGCCTCCAGCAGCGCCCGGCCACAGGGGTCGCGCGGCGGGACGGTACGGATGGTGACCGGGCCGGTGCGGCCGTGGTGGTCTCCGGGCGCGTCGTTGGTCTCGAGCCGCTGGTAGAGCGGGAAGCAGTCCTTGGCGCTCCACCCCTCACAGCCCAGCGCCGCCCAGGTGTCGAGGTCCTCGGCGGGGGCCCAGAAGGCGATGCACGAGTTGTGTGACGAGCAGCCGCCGAGGACCTTGGCGCGGGCGTGCCGCAGGAAACTGTTGCCGTTGTCCTGCGGCTCGACGGGATAGTCCCAGTCGTAGCCGGACTCCAGCAGAGCCATCCACCGGTCGAGCCGGAGGATCGCCTCGTCACCGACGTCCGACGGCCCGGCTTCCAGGACGCAGACGCGGACACCGGGATCCTCGGAGAGCCGGGCGGCGATCACGGCACCGGCGGTGCCGCCGCCGACCACCACATAGTCGTACGCGGGCAGGGGGCCGCTCTGTTCGGACATGACACTCCAGGGGAGGGGGTACGTACGGGGGCTGGTCAGGAGGAGGCAGCGGGCTCCGCGGGCTCCGCGGGGGAGAGGGCCCGGTGCTCGGCGAGGACGCCGGTGCGACGGCGCTGGACGAACCAGTAGTAGGCGAAGCCGCCGACGGCGACCGCGCCGATGAACAGGAAGGCGCCCCAGCGCAGATACCAGTGCTGCTCGCCGGTCGCGTTGTAGACCTCGGCACGCGGCCAGGCGAGGTTCACCGACATCGCCACGCCCCACAGCACGGCGACGGCGTTGACGGGCAGACCCCAGCGGCCCAGGGAGAACCGGCCCTCGGCCGCCACCCAGGTGCCTCGGAGCCGCTGGATCAGCATGGGCACGGTGACCAGCAGATACGCCAGATAGATCATGATGATCGCGATGCTGGTGACCACCGAGAAGATCTGCGGCTGGTTGACGTTGAGCAGCAGGATGAGCACGCCGACGACGCCGATGAGCACCGCGGGCGCGACCGGGGTGCGGAAGCGGGGGCTCACCCGGGACAGGAGCCGTGCGGCGGGCAGGTTGTTGTCCCGCGCCATGGCGAACATCATGCGGGTGCCCGCCGCCTGGACCGCGAGCACACAGACGGTGATGGCGACGACCACACACCACAGCACCATCTCGCCGACCGTCGACCCGAGAGCCTCCAGGACGACGTACTGGAGGCCACCGGCCGACAGTTCCTCGCTCGCCAGGTCCGGCACGGCCATCAGCGCGAACAGCAGGATCAGCCCGCCGAGGACGAAGGACGCCACCAAGGCGCGGAGGATGGCGCGCGGGGCGTTGCGGCTGGGGTCCAGGCTCTCCTCACCGAGGGAGGAGGCGGTGTCGAATCCGTACATCACGTACGCGGAGGCGAGGGAGGCGGTCAGGAACGCGCCGAGGTAGCCGAGCGAGCCCGTCCCGCCCAGGCCCTGGGTCTCGGTGAGGACCTCGCTCGGGCCACGGGTGACCTGGGCGGCGAGCAGGATGATCAGGGCGACGGCGGCGATGAGCTCGATGAAGACGCCCGCCGAGTTGATCCGGGCCATGAGCCGGACGCCGAAGGCGTTGACGAGGGTGGAGAAGAGGATCAGGGCCGAGCCCAGGAGAACGGCGTTGGCGGCGGCATCGGACGGGCCGGAGCCATCGCCGACGAACTGGAACCAGTCGTCGATCCGCGGCAGCGTGATCTGGTAGGCGAGCGCCACGGCCGCGAGCGTCACCATGGTGGCGGTCAGCATCATCCAGCCGCCGAGCCAGCCCACATGGGGGCCGCCGAGAGTCTTGGCCCAGTTGTAGACGGAACCGGCCACCGGGTAGCGGGCCGCCAGCTCGCAGAAGCAGAGCGCCACCATGAGCTGGCCCGCGAAGACCAGGGGCCAGGACCACCAGTAGGAGGGGCCGCCGAAGCTGACGCCGAAGTAGAAGAGCTGGAAGGTGCCGGTGAGGATGGATATGTAGCTGATGCCCGCCGCGAAGGTGTGGAAGTTGCCGAGGGTGCGGGTGAGTTCGGGGCGGTAGCCGAGGAGGCCGAGTGCCTCGTCGTCGTGGCGTTCCGCCGCGTCGCCCGTATGTGGCGTGCCGTGGGGTCTGGTGGCGCTGTGCGGGGCGGTACCGGGGTGGAGGGCCTCGGACCGGGGGCTGGGGCCGGGAGAGCCTGAGGAGCCCTTCGCCGCCTCGTGCGGGGTGCCTTCGTCAGGGGCGCCCTCGTGGGGAACGTCGGGCGGACCGGCGCCGGTCGGGGTCACGCGAACCACCCCTGCGGGCGGGGGGCGAGATTGTGCCAGAGGTGTTTGGTCTCCTGGTACTCGGCGAGACCCGCGGGGCCGAGTTCGCGCCCGATGCCGGACTGCTTCATGCCGCCCCACTCGGCCTGGGGAACATAGGGGTGGAAGTCGTTGATCCAGACCGTTCCCGCGCGCAGCCGGGACGCGACCCGCCGGGCCCGGCCCACGTCACCCGACCAGACGGCTCCGGCCAGCCCGTAGACGGTGTCGTTGGCGAGCGTCACGGCCTCGTCCTCGTCGCGGAACCGTTCCACCGTCAGCACCGGACCGAATGACTCCTCCTCCACGACGGACATGTCCGGGGTGCACTCGTCCAGCACGGTCGGCGGATAGTAGAAGCCGTCCGCCAGCGCGGGGTCGTCCGGCCGCGCGCCACCGCAGCGCAGGACGGCGCCCTCGGCGATCCCCGCGGCCACATACGCCTCGACCTTGTCGCGGTGGGCGGCGGAGATCAGCGGACCGGTGCGGGCGGCGGGGTCGAAGGGGCCGCCGAGCCGGATCGCGCGCGCCCCGGCGACGACCGCGTCCACGAACCGGTCGTGCAGCTCGTCCTGGACCAGCAGCCTCGCCCCGGCCGAACAGACCTGCCCGGAGTGGAGGAAGACGGCGGTGAGCGCGTAGTCGACGGCGGTCTCGACGTCCGCGTCCGCGAAGACGATGTTCGGGTTCTTGCCGCCGAGCTCCAAAGCCACCTTCTTCACGGTGGGCGCCGCGGCCGCCATCACCCGCCGCCCCGTGGCCAGGCCGCCGGTGAAGGAGACCAGGTCCACCCGGGGGTCCTCGGTCAGTGGCGCGCCCACGGACACGCCCGCGCCGAGCACCAGGTTGGCGACGCCCGCGGGCAGTCCGGCCTCCGCGAGCAACCGCATCAGCAGGATGGCGGTGTGCGGCGTCAGCTCGCTCGGTTTGAGGACGAACGTGGTGCCCGCACCCAGCGCCGGTGCCACCTTCCAGGCGGTCTGGAGCAGGGGATAGTTCCACGGCGTGATCAGGGCGCAGACACCGGCCGGCTCGCGTACCACCCTGCTGTCGATCTCCGGGTCCCCGGTGTCGACGACCCGGCCGCCGTCCTCCGCGGCGGTGAGGGCGGCGAAGTGGCGGAAGCAGCGGACGACGTCCGCGATGTCGTACTCGCTCTCGACGAGTCGCTTGCCGGTGTCGAGGGACTCGGACCGGGCCAGCGCGTCCTTCTCACGCTCGATCAGACCGGCGACGCGCGACAGGAGTGCCGCGCGCTCGGCGGCGGGTGTACGCGGCCAGGGACCCCGGTCGAAGGCGTTCCGCGCCGCGAGAACCGCCGCCTCGACGTCCCGGGCACCGGCCTCGTCCACCGTCGCGACGAGCGTGCCGTCGGCGGGACAGCGGATCTCCCGTACCCCTCCGTCCCGCGCGGCGGTCCAGGCGCCGTCGATGAACAGCTCCGGCATGGGGTGGCTCCTTGAGGTCTCGAACAGCGGGGGCATGTGCACCCCTGCCCGGGTCCGGGCGGTGTACTCCCCCGGGATCCATGCCGGTGACGGGCGTTCCCACCAGCGCGCGGACCGGTCCTCACAGCCCTTGCCACGCGTCCAGTTCACGCACCCGGGCCAGCGCGGCGGAGCGCTGGGAGGCCGGGAGCGCTGACGCGAGCGCCCGCCACACCGCGAGGTCGTCCTCGCCCCAAGGGCTGTACGCCCAGTCCGCCAGCAGCGCCGGGTCCGCGCGGACGAGGAGAGCCGTCCGCAACTGGTCCGCCAGACGGCGCCGCAGCTTGGCCACGGCGGGGGCGTGCGAGGAGGGCAGCAGCGGCCCGGCGTACGCGCTCATGGCTCCCGTCACGGACCCCGACGCCAACCGTCGTGTCACCGTGCCGAAGTCCGTGTCCACCGGCTCGGCCAGCCGGTAGGGG
>NZ_JBHVHF010000075.1:0-28275 GCF_042800315.1 Streptomyces sp. NPDC057638 | reverse complement strand
GGGGAGGACACCCCCGGGGGCGCGGCGCGCGGCTCCCGTCTCCGTGGCGTCCGTCAACCGCTGCCCGACCGGAGCCCGGTAGGAACAGGAACGCCGCCGCCCCCGTGGCGGCGGGGACGGCGGCGGCACGCGACCGGACACCCTCCGGCACGGTGGCCGGCACGGGCGGTCCGGGCGCCGGTCCGGGCGCCAGACCAGACCGGGCCTCACACGGGCCCGACCCGGGCTGGCTCTGCTCCTGGCCTGGGCTGGCCCGTCCGTGGCCGGTTCCCGGCCTGGTCAAAGGCCAGCGGTCAGCGGCCAGTTGTCAGCGGCCCGTTGTCAGCGGTCAGTGGCCCGGAAGGCCGGGGGCCGGGGTCCGGGGTCGGGACACGGCGGACACCAGGGCCGGACTCAGACGTTCTCCAGCTCCCGCTCCGCGGCGGGCGCGGGCGGCGCGGGCGGCTCAGCTGCCCGGTGCCGCGAGAGCGACCCCGGAGCCCAGAACCTGGGCCCCAGATCCAGCGCCAGCGCGGGCACCAGCACGGTGCGGACCAGGAAGGTGTCGATCAGCACCCCGATACACACCACGAAGCCCATCTGCGCCATCGCCACCAGCGGCAGCCCGGCGAACACCCCGAACGTGGCCGCCAGCACCAGACCCGCCGAGGTGATCACCCCGCCCGTGCTGCTCAGCCCGATCAGCACCCCCTGGGTATGACCGTGACGGGCCGTCTCCTCCTTCACCCGGTGCATCAGGAAGATGTTGTAGTCGATCCCCAGCGCCACCAGGAACACAAAGCCCAGCAGCGGCACCGACCAGTCGACACCCGCATACCCCATCAGGTTCTCGAAGATCAGGTTCGAGGCGCCCAGCGCCGCGCCGAACGACACCACCACCGTCGCCAGCAGCACCAGCGGCGCCACCAGCGCCCGCAGCAGCCAGATCAGCACCAGCAGCACCACGAACAGCACCAGCGGCACCACGACCTTCAGATCCCGCGCGGTCGCGGCCTCCTTGTCCACCGTCTGCGCCGCCGTACCGCCGACCAGGGCACCCGTGCCCTCCAGGTTCTCGCGCAGCTCCCTGACGGTGTCCTTGGCCGCCGCGCTGTCCGGCGTACCCGCCAGCACCGCCGACAGCTGGGTCAGCCCGCCCTCGGGCGCCGTCGCCGTGGTCCGGACCTCCACGACCCCCTCCGTCGCCGCCGCGGCCGCACGCACCCCGGCCGCCTCCGGCGTCTTCACCACGATCACCGCCGGGTCAGCCGACCCGGACGGGAAGTGCGCCGACAGCCTCTCCTGCGCCACCACCGACTCCGGCTTGGTCTGGAACCAGTTGCTCTGGCTCAGCCCCATGTCCAGCCCCAGCGCCGCGAACGCCAGCGCCCCGGTGACCACCAGCGACCCGATCCACGACCGGCGCGGCCGGGCGGCGACCGCGTTCCCGATCCGCGACCACAGCGGCCGCGCCGCCTTCGGCGCCGTACCGTAACGCGGAACGAGCGGCCAGAACACCCAGCGGCCCGCGATCACCAGCAGCGCCGGCAGGATCGTGACCATCGCCAGATAGCCGCAGACCACCCCGATCACCCCGACCAGGCCCATGGACCGGGAGGAGTTGATGTCCGCGAAGCCCAGACACGCCAGCCCGACCGCGACCGTGCCCGCCGACGCCAGCACCGCCGGACCCGAACGGCGCAGCGCCGCCTTCATCGCCACATGCCGGTCCTCCCTACGGTGCAGCTCCTCGCGGTAGCGGGCGATCAGCAGCAGCGCGTAGTCCGTGCCGACACCGAACACCAGCACCATCAGCACGCCCGAACTCTGCGGATCGACCTGCAGCCCCGCGTACTTCGCCAGCAGATACGTCCCCGCCTGCGTCAGCACCGACGCGAACGCCACCGCGATGGCCGGGAAGACCCACAGCACCGGGCTGCGATAGGTCAGCAGCAGCAGCACGACCACGATCAGACCGGTCGCCATCATCAGCGTCGCGTCCAGCGAACCGAACACGGTGAACGCGTCCGCCGTCGACGCCGCCGGACCGCCGACCCGCGTGTCCAGACCCGGCGGAGCCTGCGCGTCAGCGATCCCGCGCAGCTCCTTCACCTTGTCCGCCAGGACCTTCTGCTCCTCACCGGGCAGCGGCACCACGACCATCAGGGCCTTGCCGTCCTCGGACAGCACCGCGGGCGGCACCCGCTCACCCCCGGCGGCGACCTTCGCGAACGCGGCCCGGTCGGACTCCACCTTCGCGCGCACGGCCGCGTCCACGGCACCATCGGTGCTGTAGACGGCGACCGCCGGCATCAGCTCATCGGTACGGAACCTCTCCAGCTCCGTGTTGACCCGCGCGGACTCCGCGCCGCGCGGCAGGAAGGCGTTCGCACTGGTGTCATGGACCTCACCGAGCTTGCCCGCCAGCGCACCGAGCGCCATCGCGGCCAGCAGCCAGATCAGCAGGACAAGCCATTTTCCGCGGCGGCCGCCGGGCGCGGCGGCGCCTCGCTTGAGCCATGCTCGCATAGGGGGATCTCTCCTCAAACGGGGGACGTTCCGCGGCCGTGCGCGGAAGAAGAGCCGCCAGGCGGCCCGGATTCATCGTCCCCGGCGGTTCTGTGCGCGGGCATCTCCCAGGTTGCGCAGTGCGCCGCACGAGACAGCGCCCGTGGACACGCGTTCCACGGGCGCTGCCTCCTCGCGCGGCGGCCTGGCACACACCCCGGCCGCCCGCCGGTAGCGGATCAGTTGTTGCTGAAGAAGTTCTTCAGCTCCGGCGCCAGCGCCGCCGGGTCCACCGCGATGCCCTGACCGGCCAGCGCGTGGACCTCGGCGGCCGGAACGGCGTCCGCGACCGCCTTCGCCGACGCGTGCAGCCACGCGTCCGCCTCGGACCCGTGCACCACCAGCGTCGGCACCGTCACCGCCGACAGCTCGACCGCCGGCAGCGCGAAGTCCTCACCCAGGATCGTCGTGTCATACGGAAGGGTGTGCGCCAGCGCCTCCAGGCCCGCCCAGAACGGGGCGAACTTCATCCCGGCCACCGCCTCGGACGGCGCGCCCATGCCCTCCACCATGAAGAACTCGACGGCCTCACCGGAACGGTCCGACGAGCTCAGCTCGGCCAGCCGCTCGGTGAAACCGGCCGGCGGACGCGGCCCGTTCTCGTCCACCACGAACGGCGGGTCGTAGACCGCGATCCGGGTGATGTCCAGCCCCGCGGCCGCCGCCTTCAGCGCCAGCGCGCCACCGGCCGACAGCCCGAACACCCGCGCCGAACCGCCCGCCTCGGCGATCAGCGCGGCGAGATCCTCGATCTCCCGCTCCACCGCGTACTCGGCGGCGTCGCCGCTGTCCCCGCGGCCACGGCGGTCGTAGTTGAAGACAGTGAAGTGCGGCGCCAGCTCCGCCGCGAGCTGCGCCATGGTCGGATGAGCGCGCTCACTGAAGGAACCGCCCACCAGGATGAGCGCCTCGCCCTCGCCCGTGCGGTCGTAGGCGATCGTCGTGCCGTCAGCGGACTGGACAGTGTTCATGGTTCTCCTGAAAGCGAAGCGGTTGTCCTGCGGGGGACTGTGCCCCACCAAGACTGAAGCCCGGCGGCCGGCCACGCATCTTCCCCCTTGCTCTGTGCGGCAAGGACAGTGAGGACGGTGAGGACGGCGGGGGAGAGCGGGGGAGAGGCGGGTGAGGCCCCCGCGCTCCGCCAGCGGTGTCAGGCCCCTCACCTCCCACAGGGTGTCAGCCCCGAGACCGGTCAGGTCCGTCCGGCAGCCCGGGCCCTTCTGCCGGTCAGGCCTGTCAGCCGGGCCCTTCTGCCGGTCGGGTCCGTCCGGCGGCCGGGTTTCTCCAGCGGTCAGACCCGGCGGGTACGGGCAGTCCCTCCCCGGTACGCAAGGCCCGGCGACCACCCAGCGCCCCGGCCCTCACACCTGCGCGCCCACGACACCCACGGCCAACGGCCCCCACCGGAGCGCGGTTCACCCCCACAGCGGCACGGGCGCGAGCGGACCCGCGCCCGCGCGCCGCCCCCCGGGGCGCGGACACCAGCGCCGCCCCCCGGGGGGCAGACCGGGCGCGACCCGCCAGACCAGACCGGCGCGGGCCCGCCCCCTCACCGCGGCGCGTCAGGTCAGCGCGGCCCGGCGACCGTGTACGCGTCCCGCTCGGGCACCGGCCCCGGCCGCGGGCCCTTGGGCCGGGCGCCCTCCCTGCGGGCCGCCCACCGCGCGACCGCGTTCACGACCGGCCGCTCGACCGCGTAATGACTGACCGTCGCCGCCAGCACACTGCCGACCAGCACCGCCGTCATCAGCTCACCGAACCCGATCGTGCCGCGCAGCTGGTTCATCAGCCCCGGCTCGGTCCCGAACACACTGCCCGTCTCGAACCAGAAGTACATGACCGCGAAGTGCCACAGATAGATCCCGTACGAGATCCGCCCCAGATACCGCGCCACCGGGTTGCCCACCACCGCGTCCATCACCCGCGACCGGCTCCCGGGCACCGACAGCGGCATCACCACCAGATAGGAGAAGAGCAGCAGCAGCCCGTACTGGGTCAGCGCCAGCCCCACGCCCTCGTAGTCCCCGTACCCCCGGCGCCCGAACGGCTGGGTGCAGTTGACCGCGTAGATCACCAGCGCACCGGCCCACAGCCACAGCGGATGACGCCCCGCCAGCCTCAGCGGCAGCGGCGGCCGCCCGGGCCGCAGCTCCGCCATCACCTGCCAGATCGCCATCGCCATCCCGAGCGCGAACGCACCGCCCACCGCCAGCGGCCACCAGTACTGCTCCGGATAGACACCCATCTCGGGCCGGTGGATCCACCACGTCCACACCGCCGACCCCACGGTGAGCACCACCAGCGGCACCATCATCCGCCGCACCCTGGCCGCCAGATCGTCCGTCCGCCGCGCCAGCCAGTGCATCAGCACCGCCAGCGGCGGCAGCGCCAGGTAGTACTGCATCTCCGCCGGAACGGTCCACGCCGGATCCATCCCCGCGATCCACGTGTAGTCGTACACCTGGAGCATCAACAGCGGCCGCAGCACATACCAGGGCCCGTCGACCGCGTCGAAGTTCAGCAGGAACACACAGACCACGGCCAGCAGCGCGTACGCGGGCCACAGCCGCGCCAGCCGCTTGGCCAGGAACGGGCCCACCCGCGGCCGCGAGCCACCCCCCAGCGTCCACCGCGCGAACGGCCGGTACAGCAGCATCCCCGACAGCACGAAGAACGGGCCCAGCGCCAGCGGCCGCAGCCCGGCCAGCAGCGTCGCCAGCGCCTCGTTCCCCGGCGGCGCCGTATAGGCGCCCATCACCCCGGCGGCGAAAGACGTGTGCACGCCCGCCACCGCCAGCGCGCACAGCGCGCGGACCCCGTCGAGCCCCCCCACACGTCCGGTCTGACGGGCCACGGCCCCAGCCCCCTTGGCATTCACGGCGAACGAACTCCTTCGCGACTCGATGGCTCGTTCAGCATGCGCATGGCCCAAATCCCGCGCCATCTTCCGGAGTGCTCTCCACCCCCGCCAGCCCCCGGCACCGACGCCCACAGCCGCTCGGCACGGCAGAAGATGCGGCGCCCGGACCGCCTGTGTGAGCGTTCCCGGCAGACCCCGCACGCCGACGCCGCGCGGGCCCACACCGGCGGGACAGAGCGAAGGGGACAGCCGATGGCCACCACGATCCACGAACGCTTCACCGCCCAGGCACACCTGACCCCCGGCGCGGTCGCCGTCAGCGCGCCCGGCACCACCTGGACCTACCGCCGGCTCGACGAGCGCACCGACCGCCTCGCCCACCGCCTCACCCAGGCCGGCGCCCGCCCCGGCGAGCCGGTCGCGATCCTGGCGGACCGCACCCCCCACGTGATCGCCGCGATCCTGGCCACCCTCAAGACCGGCGCCTTCGCCCTGCCGCTGCACAGCGCCAACCCGCCCGCCCTCACCCAGCAGATCATGGACCGCTGCGGCTCCCCCCCGCTGCTCACCGACCCGGCCATGACCGCCCGCGGCCTGCCCCGCACCCGCCAGACCCTGGATGTCACCGCCGCCCTCCCGCCCGCCCCGCACCCGCACAGCGCCGCAGACAGGGACGGGGACGGGGAGGATCTGGCGTACGTCATCCACACCTCCGGCTCCACCGGCGAACCCAAGGGCGTCGCCGTCCCCCACCGCGCCATCCTCCACCTCGCCGACGACCCCTGCTGGAGCACCGGCGCCCACCAGCGGATCCTCGCGCTCGCCCCCTACGCCTTCGGCGTCAGCGCCTACGAACTGTGGGTGCCCCTGCTGCGCGGCGGCCAGATCGTCCTGCCGCCCCCCGGCGACCTCGGCGTGCGCACCGTACGCCAACTGATCACCGCACACGCCATCACCGCCCTGCATGTGACCGCGGGCCTGTTCCGCCTCTTCGCCGAAGAGGCCCCCGACAGCTTCGCCACCGTCCGCGAAGTCCTCACCGGCGGCGACGTCATCTCACCCGAAGCCGTCCGCCGCGTGCTGGCCGCCTGCCCCGCCACCACCGTACGGGCCATGTACGGGGCCACCGAGGTCTCCTCCTTCGCCGCCCACGCCCCCCTCACCGCCGACCGCCCCCCGACCGGGCCCATCCCGGTCGGCCGGCCGCTGGACACCGTCGGCGCCCGCCTCCTGGACACCGGCCTGAACCCCGTCGCCGACGGCACCACCGGCGAGCTGTACCTGGCCGGACCCCGCCTCGCCCACGGCTACCACCAGCGCCCGGACCTGACAGCCCAACGGTTCATCACCCACCCCGACGGCACCCGCCTCTACCGCACCGGCGACCTGATGCGCCACGGCCCCGGCGGCCTGGAGTTCGCCGGACGCGCCGACGACCAGATCAAGATCCGCGGCTACCGCGTCGAACCCGCCCAGACCGAACACGTCCTGTCCCGCCAGCCCGGCATCGCCCACGCCGCCGTCATCGCCCGCGAGGCCCCCGACGGCGACAAACACCTGATCGCCTACCTCGTCCCGCGCCACGCCGCCATCGACCTGCCCGCCCTCAAAGCCGCCACCGCCGCCGCCCTGCCCGACTACCAGCGGCCCGCCGCCTACGTCGAACTGCCCGCCCTGCCCCTGACCGCCAACGGCAAACTCGACCACGCCGCCCTCCCCGACCCCGACCCCGGCACCCGTGCCGAGGCGCGGGGTACGCAGGCGGACCGGCCGCGCACCGCACACCAGGACGCCCTGTGCGCCCTGTTCTCCCGGGTCCTGGGCATCCCCGGCATCGGCCTCGACGACAGCTTCTTCACCCTGGGCGGACAGTCCCTCCAGGCCATGCGCCTGGCCTCCCGCATCGAGGCCGAACTCGGCCACACCGTCTCAGTCGCCGACATCCTCAACCACCCCACCGTCGCCGAACTCGACGCCCACCTCCAGCAGACCACCACCGCCACCGCCGACGATCCGGCACCCGCGCCTCACTAGAACCACCCGGCCCGCCCGCCCCCGTACCGCCGCCGCCCCGCCGCCCGCCCTGTGCGCGGTCGCCGTACCGCACGCCCTGTGCGCGGTCGCCGGGCCGCCCCCGTACCGCCCGTACCGCCGCACTCGCCGTCCGCCCGTGAAAGGACCCTCCGACCGTGACCACCACCGCCGCCGGCGCCACCCCGGCCCCAGCCGCCACGGACACCGACGCGGCCGACGCCCAGCGGATCCCGCTCTCCTACAACCAGGAATTCCTGCGCGCGTTCGACAAGGGCACCACCGACGGCGCGTTCGGCCACCGCCACACCCTGGTGTGCGGCTGGCGGGTCACCGGCACGGTCGAGACCACCACCCTCCAGCGGGCCCTGGACGACGTCGTCGCCCGCCACGAGATCCTGCGCACCCGCCTGGCCGGCGACGACGAGGGCGGCTACCAGGACATCCGGCCGCCCCTGGCGGTCCCGCTGGAGATCCACACCCTCAGCGCGGGCAGCGCGGACAGCGCCCAGAGGCGCGATCAGGCCGCCGAGGCGTTCCTCAACGACCTCGACGCCCGCCCCTTCGACGTCCGCGAACTGCCCCATCTGCGCGCCGCGCTGGGCCGCTTCGACACCACCGACGCCGTCCTGGTGCTGGCCACCCACCACACCTCCACCGACGCCTGGTCGCTCCAGGTCGTCATGCGCGACCTCGCCACCGCCTACGCCGCCCGCGCCGGGGCCACCGAGCCCGCCCCCGCCCCGGCGCAGTACCGGGAGTTCACCCGCTGGCAGCACGCCACCACCGGCAGCGACCGCCTGGAGCGCGCCCGCGCCTACTGGAGCCAGCGCCTGGAGGGCGCCCACATCACCGCCGTCACCTCCGACCGGCCCCGCGACGAGATGCTCCCCAGCGCCTACGGCGTCCACCGCTTCGTCTTCGACACCGCCCTGTCCACCGCCGTCCTGGAGCACGCCAAGGCCACCCGCAGCACCCCGTTCATGGTCCTGGCCGCCGCCTACAGCGCGCTGCTGCGCGAGCGGACCGGCACCACCGACATCGTCTTCCCCACCTTCTCCTCCGGCCGCTACGAGGAACGGTTCGCCGACTCCGTAGGCCCCTTCTTCAACTTCGTCCCCCTGCGGATCGACACCACCGGCTGCACCACCCTCGGCCAGGTCCTGGACCGCACCCGCACCGCCTGCGTCGGCGCCTACCAGCACGAGATCCCCTTCGCCCACATCGCCCAGGACAGCCCCGCCCTGCTCACGCCCTTCGCCGACGCCCGCCTGGCCGTCATCGCCTTCGAGGTCCTCCAGAGCGCCTTCCCCCCGGACGACCACCCCGCCGCCGGGCCCCGGTTCACCGAGATCCGCCACCGCACCCAGTCCCAGACCCTCAGCTCCGCCATCCCCGACGGCGGACTGTGGGCGATGGACGTCCTGCCCGGCGGGCAGCTCGCCGGAAGCCTCAAGTTCGACCACCACCGCTTCGACGAGCCCACCGCCGCCGCCCTGGTCACCCGCTTCGGCGAACTCCTGCACACCCTGGCCACCGCCCCGGACACACCCCTGCGCTAGCGCCTCTCCTGCGGATCCCGCCGGGCGGGGCGGGCCGGGCGGAGCCCGGGGGAGTGCCCGCTCCCTGAGCCCGCCTGATCCACCCGAGGCCCCAAGGGCCCGCCGTCACCGGCGCCCCGCCGGTCCACCCCTTCCCACGCCCCGACGCCCAAGGACCCGATCGCCGATGACCACCCAGGCACCCCCGGCCCCCGCCGCACCCCCCGAGCCCGGACTGACCCCCCACGAGGTCATCGCCCGCGCCGAAGCCCTCGCCGCCACCCTCGTCGAGCGGCAGGCCGAGACCGAACAGCGCGGCTACTACGCCCCCGACACCCACGAGGCGTTCGCCCGCGCCGGGCTCTACCGCATCCTGGTGCCCCGCCGCTACGGCGGCTACGCGTTCGGCCCCGAGACCTTCATGAAGGTCTCCATGGCCCTGGCCCGGGGCTGCCCCTCCACCGGCTGGATGTACCTGTTCGGCGCCGCCCACGCCCTGGCCGCCGCGACCCTCTTCGACGAGGACACCCAGGCCGAACTCTTCGCGGGCGGCGACTTCATCTGCCCCGCCACCGTCGCCCCCACCGGCACCGCCCGCCCCGACAGCGACGGCGACGGCTGGATCATCGACGGCACCTGGAACTACTGCTCCGGCGCCCCCTACGCCACCCACGTCATCGGCCACACCCTCATCCCCCAGGGCGAGGGCCAGCCCCCCGCCCCCCTGCTGTTCATCGCCCCGCGCACCCAGTTCCAGCGCCTGGACGACTGGGGCAGCCAGCTCGGCCTGCGCGGCAGCGGCTCCCACAGCATCCGCCTCACCGGCGCCCGTATCCCCGCCCGCCACACCCTGACCGGCCACCTCAGCCAGATCACCCTCACCGACGCCACCCCCGGCCGCACCCTCCACGGCCCCGAGTACGGCGGCGGCCCCCTCAGCTTCATGCTCCTGGAACTCGGCGTCCTGGCCGTCGGCATGGCCCAAGGCGCCCTCGACGCCTACGAAGAGCTGATGCGCACCCGCACCACCGCCTTCCTCCCCATCGTCCCGCGCACCCAGGACCCCGACTTCCAGTTCCGCTACGGCGAGGCCACCGGCCAGATCGCCGCCGCCGAAGCCGCCGTCCTGCACGCCACCACCCAGTGGCGCCAGCTGTGCGAACAGCCCCCGGCCGCCTTCACCCGCGAAGCCGAACTCCGCCTCGCCGCCATCAGCCGCGAAGCCGTCCGCCTCGCCTGGCGCGCCGTCGAACAGCAGCTCTTCCCCACCGCCGGATCCAGCGCGGTCCGCGCCGGGGAACGCATCGAACGCGTCTGGCGCGACATGTCCATGCTCCACAGCCACGCCGGAAACGGGATCTTCCTGGCCACCCTCGCCAACCGCGAACTCGCCCAGGCCCACTTCACCCCCACGCCCTGACCCCCCTTCTGCCCAGGACGGACCACGCCCATGGAACCACGCTGCCCCTTCGCCCTCGACACCACCGGCCGTGACCTCCACGCCGAAGCCGCCGCCCTGCGCGCCAGGGGCCCGGCCACCCGGGTCGAACTCCCCGGCGGCGTCATCGCCTGGTCCGTCAACGGCCACGCCGAGATCAGACAGCTCCTCGCCGACCCCCGCGTCACCAAGAGCGCCCGCACCCACTGGCCCGCCTTCATCAACGGCGAGATACCACCCGACTGGGAGATGATCAGCTGGGTCGCCATGGACAACATGGTCACCGCCTACGGCAAGAACCACGTCCGGCTGCGCAGGCTCGTCGGCGCCGCGTTCACGCCCCGCCGCGCCGAGGCCTTCCGGCCCCGGATCGAGGAACTCACCGACCAGCTCCTGGACGCCCTCGCCCAGACCCCGCCCGGCGAAAGCGTCGACCTGCGCGAACGCTTCGCCTACCCGCTGCCCGCCCGGCTGGTCGCCGACCTGATCGGCATGCCCGAAGAGGCCCGCGCCAAGACCGCCAAGGTCATCGACGCCATGGTCGACACCACCCTCACCCCCGCCCAGGCCCACGCCGTCCTCGCCGGATGGCGCGGCGCGATGGCCGCGCTCATCGCCGACAAGCGCCGTACGCCGGGCGAGGACATCACCAGCGACCTGGTGGCCGCCAGCGACGAGGACGGCTCCCAGCTCACCGAGGACGAGCTCACCGACACCATCTTCGCCATCCTCGGCGCCGGGTCCGAGACGACCATCAACTTCTTCGACAACGCCATCACCGCCCTCCTCAGCGACCCCGCCCAGCTCGACCACGTCCGCTCCGGCCGCGCCACCTGGGACGACGTCATCGACGAGACCCTGCGCGCCGAATCCCCCCTGGCCCATCTGCCGCTGCGCTACGCCGCCGAGACCATCGAGCTGGGCGGCGGTGTCACCATCCCCAAGGGCGACCCGATCCTCCTCAACTACGCCGCCGTCGGCCGCGACCCGGACCTGCACGCCGACGCCCCCGACACCTTCGACCTCACCCGCACCGACAAGACCCATCTCTCCTTCGGCTACGGACCCCACTACTGCCTGGGCGTCGGCATCGCCCGCATGGTCGCCACCACGGGCCTGTCCCGCCTCTTCGCCCGCTTCCCCGACCTCCACCTGGCGGTCGGCCGCGACGAACTCAGCCCCCTGCCGACCTTCATCATGAACGGCCACCGCAGCCTCCCGGTCCGCCTCACCGCCCGCGTCCCCGAGCCCGCCACCGCCTGACCCCACCCGCACCGCGGGGGCGGCCCGGGAACCCCGGACCGCCCCTGTCACCGCCGTCACACCGCCGCGGCCGTCACACCGTCGCGGTCCTCGTGCTGGACCCGGTGGCGCCGCAGCAGCACCCGGCAGTCGGTGGCACGCGCGTAGTCGAAGACGCGCTCGGCGTCCTTCTCGGCGGCGATGAGATCACGGCAGGTGGGGCAGTCGGACACGAGATGTCTCCCGTCGTACGGGTACGGAGGCGGAGGGAGGCGGAGACGGGGGAAGCGGCGGGGGCGCGGCCGCGGACCTGCCCGGGTGCGCCCAGGGCCGGTCACCGCCGGGGACGCAGCGCCAGGGAGGCGGCCCGCGCGGCGCGCGGGCCACGGATCTCCAGCCCCCAGCCCACCAGCACCCCCCGCAGCCACTTCGACTCCACACCCCAGTCGGCGGCGATCCGGGTCAGCGACACCCCGGCCCGGTAGACCGTGCTCACCCGCTCCCGGTCCCGCAGCAGCCGGTTCCGGCGCCGCCAGGACTCCTCACTGATACGCGGCATGACACCTCACCCTTCCTCGCGCCACAGCGCATGCGGCACATCGGCATACGACCGCCCCCGGACGGGGACCGGCTCAGGGCTGACGACGAACACGTACTGGTCCAGCCCGTCCGGGAACACCAGCGAGAGCGCCCGCCCGTCCAGGAGCCACTGCCACGCCACCTGACGGCGGACAGGGTCCGCACACCAGGCCCGTATCAGCGCCGCCCCGTCCACCTCGGGCCCCACGACCACGCGCCTTTCGCCCCCCGGCCCGGGATCGAGCCGGTCGGCGACCCGCCCCACCTGGGCCACCAGCCACCGCAGCGCCACCGCCGCCGACTCCGTCCGCAGCGCCGCGACCACACACGCCACGATCCGCCCGGACCCGTGCACCGGCCCGATGCCGCTCACACAGCAGACGTAGCGGACCGTCCCGCTCACTCCGCACCGTCCCGGGGATCCGCCAGCGGCCGCCCCCACCCGGCGTCCATCCGCCGCTGCCACGCCCGCGCCGCCAGCCCCCCGCAGCAGCCATCGAAAGCGCCGGCGGATAAACGCGGCCACACCCGTTCGCACCCCGGCCCGATCCGATGCTCAGCCGCGCCCCGTGCGAGGGTGAACCACCGCCATAGGCGCGTCACGGGCACCAACTCCCACTATGGTTTGCCGCGCGTCGGACTTCTGTGTTCGATGTGCGAGCACCCACGCCTATCTCTCCTCTCCGTAGCGAATGCGCTACTCAAGGGGATTCAGGGTGGCTCAACCCGAGAGCATCTTCAACGTGCCGAATTTGGAGGGCACATAGTGGTGCACAAAAAGGAACTCAGCCCCGACCGGAGCCCGCACGCCGCATTCGGCGCACAACTGCGCCGTGAACGCGATGAGCGCGGCTGGACACAAGACGAACTCGGCGCCCGGATGGGCTACTCCGGCAGGCATGTCTCCGCCGTCGAAGTCGCCCGCAAAGTGCCAACTCTCCCGTTCTCGCGCGCCGCTGACGTGGCCCTGGGCCTCACCGGAAGGGACCGCTCATTCGAACGCGCCTGGAACGGACTCACCCGCGGCGTGTTACTCGAAGGCTTCCCGGAATACCTGGGCCTGGAGCGCCGCGCGGTGGAAATCCGGCTCTTCGAGGTGGGCCTGGTCCCCGGACCACTCCAGACACGGGAGTACGCACAGGCACTGGCGGACAGCGCGGTGCGGCGCGGTGTCATCACACCCGAACAGGCCATCGAGCGAGTCGATTTACTCATGGAACGCCAGGCCGCGCTTCAGCGCACACCCCCGCCGCTGATTTTCGCGGTCCTCGACGAAAGCTGCGTCCTTCGCCCCATCGGCGCACCCGAGGTCATGCGCGCCCAGCTGGAACGCCTGCTGGAATTCGCCGCCCAGCCCAACACCGCGCTCCAGATCGCCCCCTTCTCCATGGGAGCCGGCCGCCCCTTCGACCGGGCGGTCAACCTTCTGACCCTCCCCGACCGGACCATCGTCTCCTACGTCGAATCACAGACCCAGGGACATCTTGATCGCGAACTGGCCTCCGTCGTACCGCTGATGAGGTCATACCATCAGCTACAGACCGAAGCAGCCTCTCAGGCGGAGTCTGTCGCCATGATCGAACAGCTACGAAAGGGAATCCAGTGACCACCGCTTCCCCCTCGCTCCGCTGGGTCAAGTCCTCCTACAGCAACAACGGTGGTACCTGCGTCGAGTGGGCGCCGGAGCACGCCGCCGCCTCCGGCACCGTCCCCGTCCGTGACAGCAAGCGCCCCACCGGCCCCGTGCTCACCCTCTCCCCGCGGGCATGGTCCGCCCTGGTGGAGCTCGCCCGGCACACGGCCCTCTAGCCAGCGGACACAGCGAGCCCCGCACCCGCCGGCCCGTGAACGGGCGGTGCGGGTGCGGGGCTCGCTGCCCCCCGATGGCGATAGCTTCCGATGCCCTCCGCACCGGCCGGTTCCACGGTGTGGCCGGGGAAGTGGTTCAGTTTCTGTCGCGGTGACCGTTCAGATACAGATCGGAGTACGAGACGATGGAAGCGGGCCTGCGCTTGGTCGGCCCCAGACACCCGGCCTGGCCGCCAGGGGCGAGGGCCGTGACCCGGCAGCGGACGTCACCGCCGTAGTTGGTGAACACCCGCCCTTCGATATTGACGTTCCGGGGCGCGTCGCTCCTGACCACGACCATGGACTGCGCGTAGTTGCCGGAGGTGATGTTGCACGTCCGGAACGCGACGTGGAGGGAGGCCGTGTGGCTCTTCCACGCGTTGCAGTGCGAGGGTGTGGGCGGGGTCAGGTCCCATGTCCCCGCCGGCGGCGCGGCGGCGGCCGGGCCCGCCGCGGCGAGCCCCAGCCCGGCCGTCATGAGCAGCGAAAGAGCGCCGGTAATGGTGCGGGTGATGCGCCGCTTGCCTGTGGTGTTCACACTGCCTCCCCCTGGGGATGTGCTCGGACCGCTCCAACGTAGGGCTGACCGGGCCCGGTGCCTCGCCGATCCGTGCAGTGCCTCCCGGCCTTCCGTGCAGCCGCCGGTACACGGGCGCGGTGATGCTGAGAGGCGGATCCGCTGCCTGTCGGCGGGTGGTGGGGAGGCCGGCCTGCTCAGCGTTCCTCGCCCGCCTGCGCCCGCAGGACCTGGTCCCGGAACTCTCGGGGGGAGATGCCATAGGTGTGGCGGAATGCGCGGCCGAAGCCGGTGGGGCTGGTGAGGCCCCAGCGGGCGGCGACAGCGTGAATGGGGCGGGCGGACAGCTCCACCCGGGACAGATCGGTGCGGCAGCGCTCCAGCCGACGGCGCCGGATGGAGGCGGCCACGCCCTCCCCGCGCCGCTCGAACAGGAGGTACAGGGTGCGCAGCGAGATGTGGTGGTGGTCCGCCACCACCCGGGGCGTGAGAGCGGGATCGGGGAGGTGGCGGTCGATGAAGGCGTCGATCCGCTCCAGCAGCACCTGCGCTCTGGTCGGCTCGGGCAGGGCGTCCCAGGCATCCAGACGGCGGGCGAGGAAACCGGACGCCAACGCCAGGGCCGTCGACTCCAGCAGGTCCAGCTCCCGCTGGTCACATGCCCCGGCATGGGTCTCCAGCGTCTTCGCGAACTCCCACAGCACCGCCCCCATGCCACTGCGCCCGTCGAGTCGCCGGGCGACACCCTCCTCGACCGTGTCCGAGGGCAAGGGCAGCACCGCGCGCGGAATGCGCAGGAGGTAGAAGGACGCACCGTCCGGGCTGGCCGTTCCGGCATGGTACGGGTGGGTGGTGTCGAAGAGGACCGCTTCCCCGGGCCCGACCCGGGTGTCGTTGCGGCACTGGGAGATCCCCATGGACCCCCCGGTGATCAGCCCCAGGAAGTAGTCACCCGGATCGCCCTGCCGGATCATCGCGGGCGTCCGCCACGACCGCAGAGCCGAGTAGGAGAACCGCGACACTTCCATCCGCCCCAGCTCCAGCACCCCCGCCGTGGCGTGGAAGACGGCGGGATCCCCGAGCGCCAGCCGGTTCGTCACCACCGCACGGGAGACGATGTCGTGATACCAGTCGGCCCTCTCTCCCGGCGGCACGTCCCTGCTGGAGACCCATGACCACATCGCCGACCACTCCTCCAGGTCCACGGGGCGGCACGAGGCGGCGAGGCCTGGGCGCGGCCCCTGCCCTCAACGACAGTAGGGACCGCCCCAGCACCCCCGCAATCCCGCTGTGAGACAACGCCCGCAGCCTCGTGTCCCGGCCTGCCCGGAACATCCGCCGCGCTCGTTTCCTGACGGAGATCGCCAGACTGGCCCGGGATCCCTGCCAGGCCGGCGCCCCCCTGAACGGTGTCCGGGACCGGCGCGAGGTCACGCTCGCCGGTGCGGCCACGGTCTACACCGCCACCCCCGCCCCCGCGGCGCGCTGCGCGCCCGCCCGCACCCGCCGCACCATGTCCTCGCTCATCAGGGTGTCGGGGGTCGCCATCAGCCCGGCGACGCGCATGAACATCGCCGTCACCTCGCCGTCCACGGTCGCGGCGGTGTGCAGGGCGGCCAGATAGGCACCGGCGGCCTCCCACTCGGGGGTCCGCACGCCCGCGACCTCCGGGTAGCCGAGGTCGGCCCCGGCGGAGAACTGCCAGGGCACCTCGATCACCTGGGCGATGTCGGCCTGGAACGCCAGCGGGTCCACCTCCCCGCGCGCCAGGTGCTCGCGCAGCACCAGCGCCTCCAGACCGGAGACCGTCATGCCCTGCCCGTAGACCGGGTTGAAGCTGCACGCCGCGTCCCCCAGCACCACGAACCGGCCGGGCAGGCGGGTGAGCGTCTCGAAGCGGCGGCGCTGGCTGGCCGGGTAGCGCACCACGGCGCCGTCGTCGGTCGGCTCGGCGTCATGGATCGCCTCGTACACGTCCGGCACCGGCAGGGAGCGGGTCCACTCCAGGAACCCCGGCAGGTCGGCGGGGGCGCTGTCGCCCAGCACCCCGGTCAGGGAGACGATGACCTGACCGCCCTCGATCCGGGAGAGGAACGCGCCCCGGCGGTGGCTGGGGGAGGAGACGGGGTTGATGGAGAGCTGGCCCTTGAGGACCGCCTCGTCCCGCAGCCGGAAGCGGCGCGTGGTGTAGCTGAGGTCGATCCGGATGCGTTCCTCGGCCGGGCGCTCATAGCCGAACTCCTGAAGCCACAGCGGACTGCGCGAGCCCCGGCCGGTGGCGTCGACGACGAGGTCCGCCGCCACCGTACGCTCCGCGGATCCGGCGGCACGGGACTGGACCCGGGCCCCGGTGACCGTACGGCGGTCCGCGTCGGCGGTGATGCCGAGGATGTCGTGGTCCTGAAGCAGGGTGATCGCGGGCAGCGCCAGGACCCGGGCCCGTACCAGGGACTCCAGCAGCGGGCGGGTCGCCGAGACACACACCAGCCCGGTCGTCTTCGGCTCCAGGCGGCGGCCGTTGAAGAACCAGCGCAGCTCACCCAGGTCACCGGTGGGGACCCCGGCGCCGACCGCCTCCGCCGTGAAGCCGGGGAACAGCTCGTCCAGGATCTGCTGGCCCCGGGCGAGCAGACCGTGGACATGCGGCCCCTGGCTGACCCCCTTGCGGGCCGTGGCCGCCCCGCGGATCGTGTCCCGCTCCACGATCACGACCTCACGGCAGGAGTCGGCCAGCACCCGCGCGGCCAGCAGCCCCGCCATGCTCGCGCCCAGCACCACCGCGCGCTCACGCACCCTGTGCGTCATTCCACCTCACCTCTCGCTACGGATACCGGGTGCCGTCAGGCGGCGTTGCGCGGGCTGTTCTGGTACGCGGCCAGCAGCCAGCGGCCGTCGCGCTTGATCACGACCCAGGAGGCGTTCACGGCGCGCTCGGCGCTCGGCTCGCTCTCCCCGGGGGCCAGGATCCCGCCCCGGGTGATCAAGATCCCCGACTCGGCGCCCGCGAACCGCAGGTCGACGGGGGTGCCGGTGACCCGGGTGCCCTTGAACGGGCCCTGGAACGCCTGGGCGAGGAAACTACGGATGGCCTCACGGCCCTGCTGGAACACCCCGGGGATGATCATCGTGCCGTCGGGGGTGAACACCTCGGCGAAGGCGTCCGCGTCCTGCGCGGCCCACGCCGCGACGACCCGCTGCGGCAGGGCGGCGATCGCCGCCCGGTCCTCATCCGTGATCGCGGCGGCGGGCGCGGCATCCCGGGCGGCGGCGGTGATGGTCTGTGTGGTCATGCTGACTGCTCCTGATGAGGTCGAGAAGAAGAGGGGGCTCAGAGGTAGAGGGTGTTGGGCTCAAGACCGCACAGGATCCGGCCGTACAGCTCGTTGTTGGTGTCCGGGTTCATCAGCGCGTGCAGGCTCAGGGCGTGGATGTCGCGGGTGATGCGCTGGATCGGCACGTCCCGGTAGATCGAGGAACCGCCGGACGCGGAGGCGAGGATGGTCACGGCCTCCTTCGCCAGCCGCACCGCCGCGCCCATGTCGGCGCGGGCCCGGGCCCGCTCCTCCAGGCTGAACTCCTCACCGGCCGCGCCCTTGGCGTCCACCAGGTCGGCCAGCCGGTACGCGTGGAACTCGGCCTGGTCGGTCTTCAAGGTGGCCTCGGCGACCTGGTGGTGGGTGAGCGGCGCCTCGGCCTGGGAGGCGTAGGAGGTGTAGGTCAGGGTCCGCCCCGGCAGCCGCTCGAAGAACGCGTCCCGCGCCGCCCGCGCCAGCCCCAGCGCGGTGCCCACCGACGAGGCGGCGGCCACCGGCAGCAGCGGCACCCGGTAGGCGGGGCTCGCCGCGTTCCGCTCGGAGGCGTACGCGCCCTGCAGCACCGCCGGGAGCGCGAGGACCCGCTCGGCCGGGATGAACACGTCCTTCGCCACCGTGGTGACGCTGCCGGTGCCCCGCAGTCCCGAGGTGTCCCAGTCGTCGACGACCGTCAGATCACTCATCGGCGCGAGCGCCAGGACCGGCAGGTGCTGCCCGTCCGGGGTGGGCTGCACGGCGATGACCACATGCCAGTGCGCGTCCCGGGCGCCGCTGACAAAGCCCCACCTGCCGTTGACGACGATCCCGCCGTCCACCGGCGCGGCCAGCCCCGAGGGGCTCAGCGTGCCGCAGATCCGCACATCATCGGTGGCGAACACCTCGTCCTGGACCGGGTCGGGGAACAGGCACGCCATGAACGTGGGGATCCAGTAGACCGCCGTCGTCCACGCCGCCGACCCGTCCGCGCGCCCGAGTTCGGCCGCCACCTCCACCAGGGTGCGCGTGTCGCTCTCGTAGCCGCCGTAGCGCCGGGGCACCCGCAGCCGGAACAGGCCCGCCCGGGCGAGCGCCCCGATGGTCTCCCGGGGCAGCCGCCGGTCCTCCTCCGCCCGCCGGGCGTTCTCCTTCAGCAGCGGGGCGAGCTCGCGGGCGCGCCGCACCAGGTCCGCACGCGTGGCGGTGTCAGCGGTGAGCATCGTCGGTCCTTTCGCCAAGCACAGCAAGGGGGGCCCGGCGACCGAGACGGGCGGGCCGGTTACGACCGAACGCTCACACCACCGGAGCGGTCAGGGCACCTCCGTGCGTGCGCAGGTGAGCCGCTCGCCGCGACTTCGCCAGCTGCACGGCCCCCGGCACACCACCGGGCACACCACAAGAAGCCCCGCCGGCCGGGCGGCTGCCACGATGAGCCCTATGACCGATCAGCAGCCCGCCCAGGCGGCGTCACGCACACGCCCTCTGACCGGCGACGAGTACGTGGAAAGCCTGCGCGACGACCGCGAGGTCTACCTGTACGGAGAGCGGGTGGCCGACATCACCGCGCACCCCGCCTTCCGCAACCCGGTGCGGATGACCGCCCGCCTCTACGACGCGCTGCACGACCCGGCCCACCGCCCCGTCCTGACCACCGCCACCGACACCGGCAGCGGCGGCTACACCCACCGCTTCTTCACCACCCCCCGCAGCGCCGACGACCTCGTCGCCGACCAGCGGGCGATCGCCGCCTGGTCGCGGATGAGCTACGGATGGATGGGACGCAGCCCCGACTACAAGGCCGCCTTCCTGGGCACCCTGGGCGCCAACGCCGACTTCTACGCCCCCTTCGAGGACAACGCGCGCCGCTGGTACCGCGAGTCCCAGGAGAAGGTCCTGTACTGGAACCACGCGATCGTCCACCCGCCGGTCGACCGCCAGCTGCCCCCGGACGAGGTCGGCGATGTGTTCGTCCATGTGGAGAAGGAGACCGACGCGGGCCTGGTCGTCAGCGGCGCCAAGGTCGTGGCCACCAACTCGGCCCTGACCCACCACAACTTCATCGCCCACTACGGACTGCCCATCCGCAGGAAGGAGTTCGCGCTCATCGCGACCATCCCCACCGGCGCCAAGGGGGTGAAACTGATCTGCCGCCCCTCCTACGCCGCCACCGCCGCCGTCATGGGCTCCCCCTTCGACTACCCGCTCTCCTCCCGCCTCGACGAGAACGACAGCATCCTCGTCCTCGATGAGGTCCTCATCCCCTGGGAGGACGTCTTCGTCTACGGCGACATGGCCAAGATCCAGATGTTCTCCGGCCAGTCCGGGTTCCTGGAGCGGTTCACCTTCCACGGCTGCGTCCGCCTCGCCGTCAAGCTGGAGTTCATCGCCGGGGCCCTGGCCAAAGCCCTGGAGATCACCGGCACCCAGGACTTCCGCGGGGTCCAGACCCGCCTCGGCGAAGTCCTCGCCTGGCGCAACCTGTTCCAGGGCCTGGCCGACGCCGCCGCCCGCAACCCCGTCACCTGGCACAACGGCGCCGTCCTGCCCAACCCCCAGTACGGCATGGCCTACCGCTGGTTCATGCAGATCGGCTACCCCCGGATCAAGGAGATCATCCAGCAGGACGTCGCCAGCGGACTGATCTACCTCAACTCCAGCGCCGAGGACTTCAAGAACCCCCGCATCCGCCCCTACCTCGACAAATACATCCGCGGATCGGACGGCACCGACGCCGTCGAACGGGTCAAGGTCCTCAAACTGCTCTGGGACGCGGTCGGCACCGAATTCGGCGGCCGCCACGAACTCTATGAGCGCAACTACTCCGGCAACCACGAGAACGTCCGCACCGAGCTGCTGTTCGCCCAGACCGCCTCGGGACAGATCGACGACTACAAGGCCTTCGCCGAACAGTGCCTGTCCGAATACGACCTCGACGGCTGGACCGTGCCCGACCTCGACTCCTTCGACACCCTGCGCGAGGCACGCGGCAAACTCCTCGGCGGCTGACCCGGCCGGACGCGCGCCCCACCCTCCCCGGCGGGCGGGAGGCCGTCCCCGCCGCACCGGGCCCCGCGCCTAGGCCGTGTCCGCACAGTCCCGCCTGGCCCGCGACGCCCGGCACGCACACTCGCTGCGTTGTCGGGCTTTCCCGAGTACGTCCAGTACGAGGGAAACCCTCCGCCTTGCGATTGCACGCACCGGACGCCGCAGGCCCCTCCCTTCGGGCGGACGGCGCTACTGTGCGGACACGACCTAGGCGTAGGTGTAGAAGCGGGTGTGATCGAGCATCGCGGCCGGGGTGACGTTGTTCCAGGGGGCCATGGCCTGGTGGAGCGCCACCACGCCCGTGGTGCTCACGGCGGGCAGATAGGAGCGCTGGGGGTGGCGCCGCTGCCAGTCCGCCCAGATCTTGTCCACGAAGCAGTGATGCAGCCAGAAGACCGGGTCATTGGGTGACACGGTCTGCATCATCTGCCCGCCGACCCAGTTGTGCACCCCGTTGTGGAGGCCGGAGCCGGTCCCGCCTTCCAGGGTGTTGCGGAATCCCGTGGCGGTGAAGTCCCAGGGCGCCGCGTCATAGGGCGCGGCGGCCAGAGCGGTGGTCAGATCGGCCCGGGTCGGCAGGGGCATGCCCGGCGGCGCCAGGGAACGCCGCAGGAAGGGCGCGTCGTCGTCCTGCACGGTGATGGTCCAGTCACCGGCGGCGTAGGCGAAGGGGCCGTCCATCACCTGCCCGTCCGGCCTGCGCCCGTTGCCGCCGAGGAAGCCGGCCGACCAGAGCGAGGAGGCGGGGCTCCGGTCCCTGGTCCAGTCCCAGTACGGGATGGACACACCGGGGCTGACCGACTGGAGCGCCCGCTCGAAGTCGATCAGATACTGGCGGTGCCACGGCAGGAACGACGGTGATCCGTGCCCCTGCCGGACCGGGCCGTTCATATCGGAGAGGAAGATCTCGCGATGGGCGGTGACGAAAGGGTCGTAGCGGCCTCTGCGTTTCAGCTCCACGACGGCGCTGACGAAGGCGCGTTTCTCGGCGGCGGTGAGGTTCGCCTGGTTCTTCCGTACGGTCATGGCGGCTGCTCCCGGTTCAGGCGGCGGGGGTGGGGACGAGGTGGGCGCCCATGAGCGCGCTCACGGCGGCGCGGGCGGCGGTGTGGGGGTCCGGGAACCTCTGGTAGTGGGTGATCACGCTGGTCCAGCTGTGGTCCGCCAGCCGCATCACATGCAGTTCCCGGCCGTCGATCAGGACGCGGTAGCCGGTGGCGGAGGGGCGGTGGCGCCCGTGCGCCGTGGCGCCGGCGTCGCCGGGTATGCCCTGGATACGACGCCCCTGGAAGACCTCGCTGAAGGGGGCCGGGCCGTCGGTGTGGTGGTGCCGCGCGGTGGCGGACTCGCCGGCCCTCTCCGGGGTGGCGTTCGCGGAAGCCGCGGCGGCGGTCGCCACGGCTACGCCCGCCGCGACGCCCGCGACGGTGCCGACGGCCTGACGCCGAGTGAGTTTGGACATGACAGAGAAACCCCCTGATTCACGGCTGTACGCGGCCAGATGATGACTTCGGGCCGCTTTCGCCATGAGTACAGGCCGCCGGAGCGCCGGAGAAAGGGGCGAACTCTCGGTTCAGTGCGAAATGGTCATCGTGAAACCGGACAGCCGGTGGCCGGTTCTCTGCCCGCCGGATGCATGGCCGGACGGACGGGGGTGTGCGGGTGAGGATTGCCTGAGAATCACCCCCGCCCCATGAGAAACGCCCTTAACGGGACAAGGTGTCGTGTTCACGTTCACACAGACAACGTGTCCGGAACTCGCGCCCCCACTTGGCAGGCCATCCGCCCCCTCCGCCCCGTGAGGGCCCGGACTCGCGGATACCGCACGGCACGGGGCCCCACCGGCGCGGGTGTCACCGCCATGGCCCACACTGGTCACCGTCCCCGCTTCGCTCCGATACCCGTCCGTGAGGGGAAGCCGCGCACATGAGCAACGAAGATCCCCGGTCACGGCCCCCCTATGTGTGGCAGTCCGCCCAGGTGAACTCCCTCGGCGGGCCGCTGCTCGTCTGCGGCCTCGACGCCTTCCCCGACTGGGGCGGCGCCGTGCACGACACCGGCGGCGCACTGGATCCCGCCTGCGACTACGCCCGCGCCTGGTCGGCGCTCCACCCGGACGACGATGACCTCGACGCCGCGTTCACCGGCTTCGGCGACCACAGGCAACACACCGGCCTCATCTGGGAGATGGACGGCGAGGGCAGCGCGGAGATCGCCCGCGCCCGGCGCCCCGCCACCCCCGCCGGCGGCGACGACCACTTCCTGATCATGCGCTCATGGATCCCCCGCGGCAGGACGAACGCCCCGCGCCGCCGTGCCGCCGGGGCGTCACCGGCCGAGGAACAGCACGTGGGAGAGCTCGAACTGCCCAGCGGCCGGGCCGTGGTCGTCTGGGCGGCGGTGAACGCCGATGAGACCGGCTCCTACGCCAGCGCGCGGGAGAGAGCCGCCTCGCTCAAGGCCCTGGCCCGGCTGAACCCCCCGGTCCCGCTCCACCTGGACGGCCAGCAAGGCCTGGGCACGGTGCTGTGGGTCAGACCGGGCACCTACCGCGTCACCTGCGGATGGCACCAGGGAACGCGGGGACAGTACATGCCCCAGGAGGAGCCGCACGGACCAGCGCCCTCGGCCACGGACGACGACTGGAGCTGCCGCTGGGTCCGCTTCACCCACCGCGGCGGCCCCGCGCGGGCGTGAACCCCCGCCCACCCCACCACGCGCGGAACGGCCTCAGCCGCGCCGCAGCAGATCGGCCAGGAACGGGGCCACGACATGGGGCACGACCTTGCAGTCCAGCAGCAGCGTGCCGAGGGACCCTCCGGCCAGCCACCGCTCCACCTCGCCGAGCGCGTCCAGAGCGCGCACGGTGTGCGCGCGGGCCCCCAGCGCGCGGGCCACGCCCGCGAAGTCGGTGTCCGCGAAGGAGGTCGTGGCCCGGTCGGCGCCCTGCGGCGCGTACATATGCTCCTCGAAGCCGTAGGCCGCGTCGTCATAGACGACCACGAGCGCGGAGCGGCCCGAGCGGATCAGCGTCTCCAGCTCCGGCAGCCCCATCAGCGTGCCGCCGTCGCCCGTGGCGAGCACGGTCAGCCGGCCGGGGCGGCCCACGGCCGCGCCGACCGCCCCGGCCAGCCCCAGGCCGATGCTCTGGAACGCGGCACCCGTGAACACGAAACCGGCCGGATCGGCCGCGGGCCAGTACATCGTGGGCCAGGCGATGAAGTGGCCCCCGTCCAGGACCAGGGTGCGCTCGGCGGGCAGCAGCGCCGCCAGCGCCCGGGTCAGGGTGCGCGGATCGATCCGCCCGGCACCCGACGCGTCCGGATGATCCCACCCCGCCCAGCCCCGGCGCGCCCGCGCCAGCGCCGTCGTGCTGTGCCGGCGCCAGGCCGACGGCGCGCGCCCGGCGCGCTCGACACCCTCCAGCAGCCGTACGGCGACGGTGTGGGCGTCGCCGCGGACGACGAGGTCGGCGCGGGCCGCGCGCACGCCCGGCGCGCGTTCCACCTGGATGACGGTGGCGGCCGGATCCAGCACCCGGCCGCCGTGCAGGGTGAAGGTGTCCAGGCTGGCGCCGAAGGCGAGCACCACATCGGCCTGGCGGGTGAGCGCGGCGGCGCCGGGGGCGGCCAGGCCCCCGCAGACCCCCAGCGACCAGGGGCTGTCACCGAAGAGGCCGCCCGCCATGACGGTGGTGGTCAGCAGCGCGCCGAGCCGCTCCCCGAGCTGGGCGAGGACCTTCGCGGCGTCCGAGCGCCAGGCCCCGAGCCCGGCCAGCAGCAGCGGGCGGTGGGCGGTGGCCAGCACCGCCAGCACCGCCTCCAGACCCGCCGCCGTGCCCGCCTCCGTACCGGTACCGGTGCCGGTGTCCGCCGGGCCGGCGGCGGGCGGGCCGGGAGCCGCCGACAGGGCGGGCGCGACCTGGTGGGCCAGGTCACCGGGGAGCAGCAGGGCCACGGGCCCGTGCCCGTCGCGGGCGGCCGCCAGGGCGGCGGTGGTCTCCTCGTACACGCGTGCCGTCCCGCTCAGCCGCACGGTCCGGGCCCCGGCCGTGGCCAGGAGCGCGCTCTGGTCGACATCGTGCGGCCGGGGGCCCGACAGCGGCGCGTCCCCGCACAGCAGCAGGACCCCGCTGCGGCTCTTGGCCGCGTCCGCCAGCGCGGTGAGGGTGTTGGTGAGGCCGGGCCCGTGGGTCGTGGTGCAGAGCGCGACCTGGCCGGTGGCCCGGAAGCAGGCGTCGGCCATGGCCATCGCCCCGCCCTCGTGCCGGGCGGCCGTGTAGTGCACACCCGCCGCGGTCAGCGCGGCCGTGGCCAGGATGTTCCCGCCGCCGACCACGCCGAACGCGTGCCGGACGCCGTGGGCGGCGAGGATCTGCCCGACGGCTGCCGCGAGTGTGGTCATGGGCGTGGCTCCCTCAAGTGGGCGGGACGGGGGGCCCGGTGCGCCGGGGCGGCGGCCGGTGCCCGGCGTGCGGGCGGGGGACACGGGGGACGCGGTGCCGCCCCGGGCCGGGTCCCGCGCGCGGCCGTCGTTCCCGGGGCGCCCGGCCACCGGGGCCGGGTACGGCGGATGATCCGGGCCGGTGCGGGGCGGTGACCTCGGTCCGGTCCCGTCCCGGGGCCGGACCCGTGCCTCTGCCCGGTGCGGCGGCGGGCTCAGGCCAGTTCGAAGATGACCTCGCCGACGGTCATCTCGATACGGTTGGTGCGCACCAGCTCCCAGCCGCCCTCGGCGAAGACGGACTCCCAGTCCTCGATGGTGGGCAGGAAGGCGCCCATCAGATCGTGGCCGAGTTCGAAGCCGAGGGTGAAGACGGGCAGGCCGGTGTCGGGCAGCGCGGTGCGGGTGGCGTCGCCGATCAGCAGCCGCCGGGCGGCGGGGAAGACCTCGCGCAGCCGGCGCAGGGTGGCTACGCAGTTCTCCCGGGGCCAGAAGTCATGGCCCATCATGAAACAGGTGAGCAGTTCGATGCCCGCGTACTCGGGTCTGGGCTCCAGCCGCAGGACGTCGCCCTGGACGAAGACGGCCCGGTCGGCGAACCCGGCCTCGGCGGCCTCCTTGCGGGCCATGTCGATGGAGGGCTGGGCGATGTCGACACCCACGCCGGTCGCGCCCGGATGGCGGTCGAGGATCTGCATCAGCCGGGCGCCGCTGCCGCAGCCGAGGTCGGCGACGCGGTGGAAGGGGAAGTCGACCCGGCCCATCGCGGCCCAGAACGTGGGCGCGTAGGTGACCTGGTCGATCTCCCGGCAGGCGTAGGCGATAGCGGCCGCGTCGCGCTGGTAGTAGGCGCCGGTACGGTTCTCGGTGCGCAGCACGGAGGGGATCTGCCGGAACAGTTCGGCGCTGCCCCGGCTGAGCCAGTGGAAGAACGCCTTGGCGCGGTACATCTCGTCGAAGCCGTCGAGGGTGTGCACCACCGTGCCCTCCCGCCGGACCAGGCCGACCGACGCCAGGGCGCGGAAGAGGCCGGTGGTCGCGTTCGGGTCCAGGCCGGAGCGGACGGCGAAGTCGGCGGTGTCCAGGGTCCGGGCCCGCTGGAGCTCGTCGAGCGCGCCGATCTCCCAGGCGGCGGCGATGGCCCAGGCGGCGACGGCGGAGTTGTAGATGGAGGCAATGCCGGACGCGTTGCCCTGTGCGATGTCAACAGCCACTGCTCAGCACCTCAAGTCCTCGGGGCCGTTCGGGCGGGGATCACCCTCGTCCCCCAGCTTCGAAAAGGTGCGGTGGGCTGGGCATCTCTGACGTTGCTCAGCCCGCCGGACGCCCGGCCGCCGCACCGCCGCCGCCCGCCGCCGGGCCGGGTGCCGTGCGCCGCCGGGCCGGGTGCCGTGCGCGGGCGGCCCCTTCCCCTCGTACGGCACCGCCGCCGTCCTGGGGAGGGGGGACAGGCCGTACGGGGGCGGGGGCGGGGGCGTGCGCGCACCCGGGCGGTGGTCGGCTCCGGACCCCAGGGCGCGGCGGGCGGTGTCAGGGGCGCCGGGCCGGTCAGTTCCGCAACTGGCGTTCCAGGGCGCGTTCCTGCGGCGTCAGAGGCGCGCCGCTGACCTGTTCGGGGTGGCCGGGGGGCGGTCCCGACAGGGACGGCAGGGCGCCGAGCGGCGGGTAGCCGATCCAGACCCAGCCGAAGTCGGCCAGCGGCCATGAGGCACCGCGCAGCCGCCGCCGGACCCACCGCAGGGCCGCGACGGGCCACGGGCCCCTCTCGGGGGGCGGCGACGAAGCCGGGATGCCGTCCATGGACAGACGGTCACACCGGGCGGTCGGTGCGCGCATCTTGGATCGTGCGCTGTTCGGCCCGTTCCAGGGCGGCGTGTCCGCGGCGGCCCTCCTGGAGGGTGAGGGCGAGTTCGAGGGGGGCGCAGGCATCGCCCTCGCGCAGGATGGCGGCGGCGCGGGAGAGCTGGTCGGCGAGGCGGTCCAGGACGTCGGCGACCGGTCCGGCGTTGTGCGCCAGGACATCGCTCCACAGCCACGGGTCGCCGCCCGCGCCGCGCACCGCGTCGCGCAGGGGCTGTCCGGCGAGCCGGAGATAGGCGGCGCCGCTGCCGGCGAGCCGGGTGGCCAGCGCGGCGGCGACCAGGTGGGGGGCGTGGGAGAGTTCGGCGAGGACCTCGTCGTGGACGGGGGCGGCCAGGTCGAGCCGGTGGGCGCCGCACAGTTCGATCAGGGCGGTGACCGCCGCCAGCGCGGCGGCCGGTGTCGTCTCGTACGGGCACAGCACCCAGGGGCGGCCGGTGAACCGGTCCGCGGCGGCGCCGGCCCGGCCGCCCGCGTCGGCCCCGGCCAGCGGGTGCCCGGGGACGTATCCCTTCAGGTCGCAGCCCCGCAGTTCGGCCTCGGCGCAGACGATGTCCTTGGTGGCGGCGGTGTCGGTGTAGACATGGCCGACGCCGCGGCTCTGCGCGCTGTGCAGGACGTCGACGACCGCGGACGGCGGGGTGGCGACGATGACGAGGTCGGCGGGCGGCAGCCGCGGGGTCCAGGCCCGTCCGGCGCCCAGCGCGGCGGCCTCGGCGCTCGCCCTGGGGTCGCCGTCGATCAGGGCGACCTCCACGCCCGCGCCGGTGAGGGCGAGTGCCACGGAGGTGCCGGTGGTGCCGCAGCCGATGACGACGGCGGTGCGCAGGGGGGAGGTCATGGGTGCTCCTGGCGGCGGGCCGGGTGGGGCCCTCGGGGGGTTGGTGGGCTTCTGGACCGCGGGGGCGGGGCGGCCGGGGCGCTGACCAGGCTGCGCGCGATGGCCACGGCCGGTCAGCGGCCGGGGCGCGGGTGCGCGAACTGGCCCGGGGCGCGGCCTTGTCCGGCCGGGCCGCGGTAGGCCTGGGCGAGGC
>NZ_JBHVHF010000074.1:0-28404 GCF_042800315.1 Streptomyces sp. NPDC057638 | reverse complement strand
GGGGCAGCGCTGAGGCTGCCCCGCGCGTCCGTCGCGGCTCCCGGACCGGACCGTGGGCACATGGGTCAGGGGGTGTGGATGCTGGTGCCGTCGCCGGGGCGAAGGGGGTCAGTGCGCGGCGACGCGCGCCATACCGCCCCGGCGTGGCTGCATCGTCAGGGCTGGCTGCCGACCGCCGTTCGGCGTCGGCGCCGGCGTCGTTGACGGGTTGCGGCGCGGCTGTGCGGCCGCTCCGTTCTGGACGTCCATGACGGCGTGCGCCACGAGCCCGCCCATGGGGTCGTGCCTGATCAGATCCCGCAACCGGGACCGCGAGGAACGGCCCTCGTTCCCTGGGTACAGATGCTTGCCGAGGCCGACCGAGTGGGCCAGCGCGGCGAGCGCCGCGGTCCGTGGGTCCGGCGGTACACCGGTACGGATCGCGCTGTCGAGACGGGACCTGATGTCCCTGCTGATCGCCGTGTCCGTCGCCTGATAGCGAGTCGTCGGCAAGACCCCGCACATCTGGCCCGCCACGGCATGCACCATGCCGCACCGCTCCAGGTGCGCGAGATATACCTGGCGCAGCCCCAGTCGAGGCCCGCCAATCCAGTGAACCGCGCGAACCGGACTGCCGCGCCTGCGCAGCAACTCCAGTGCGGAGTCCAGTGTCGGATCTCCGGTCGGCCGTGGCATCACCACGGCGATACGATCCCCGTCTGGGGCTATCCGTCCTGCCAGAGCCAGCTCCACTAGCTGTGCGCCGGCCAGGCCGAGGTCGAGCGACTGCGGCTGCGCTGTGGTACCCGTGGTCGGGTCCAGAGCGAGCAGCAGAAGCTCTTCCGGAAGTGTTCTGCGGCTCCTGCCCATCCATGCCTCCCCGCGTGGATGAATGACAGGGTGACCCCTCTCACATTGGTCTGTCGAGAGCGCCTGGGTGCTTTGTAAGGGAACCGATAGGTATGTCGTTCTCGTCTAGGCACGGGGGCCGCGTTCTCACACAGGACACTGAGAGATGGTTCGGACAACACGGGCCGTCGATTTGACGGCACCCCCTACTTGCGTACCTATGGCACACGGCGCAGAACTCATGGAGGAGGCACGGTGGCGGGCGAGTCCCCCGAGAAGTCGGAGCAGCGGAAGCCGTCGGGGACGACGGCTTCGGGCGAACATGACCCGCGGCTCTCGGCGCTCGGGCAGTCATCGGGTGGCGTGGACCAGGCGACGGCGGTCTTCCGCCGCCCCTCCGAACGCGACCCCGCCGCGTCCACCGAGTCCGTTGCCGAGCCCGACACCGAGGCCGAGCCTGACACCGCGTCCGGTCGCCCGTCCCGCCCGTCCTGGGCCGAGCGCCCCGGGCGGGCCGACGCGAGGGTCTCGTTGACCCGTGCGGACGGGCAGGAGGGCGTACGGGAGGACTCCGCGCCTTCCGGGCCCTCCGCCTCGGTGAAGGCCCCGGAGCCGGACGAGGGTTCGGCGGCGGAGGAGGGTTCGTCGGCGGAGGAGCGGGACGACGTCACCGGGAACGGGGACGACCCATCCGTACCGGCCCCGCAGGGCGGGAGGCCGGAGCGGGAGCCGGACGGGCCCGAGGCGCGTCCGGAGGAGGAGGCCGAGCGGGACGGGCGGTCCGCCGCCGTACCCGCGCCCGCAGCCGTAGCCGTACCCGCACCCGCACCGGCGCCGGTGTCGGTGTCGGCGAGGAAGGCCCCGGAGTCCGGGAGCGCCCCGGCGCGTGACGCGGAGCGGAGCGAGACGGCCCGTCAGATGGGCACGTCCGCCACGGCGGCCGCGTCGGCGAAGCGGACCCCGGCCCCCGAGGACACGGAGCCCGCCGCGTCCGACCCGTCCCCGAAGGCCGGAGCCGGAGCCGAGTCGGAGCCGTCCCCGAGGGCCGGAGCCGAGTCGGAGCCCGAGTCGGAGCCCGAGTCGGAGCCCGCTCCGGCCGCCGAGGCGGCTCCGAAGGCCGCCGCGACCTCGAAGAGCGCCGCGCCCGACCCCGCCCCGAAGACCGTTCCCACCCCCACGGTGAGCGCGCCCGCCGGGGACACGGCGTCAGCGCGGCGGGACGAGGGCACCCCCGTGGCCGACACCCCCAAGGGCGGTTCCGCGCGCGGTGAGGGTGGTGGGGTGGACACCCCGACCACGGCGCTGAAGCTGCCCCCGGCGCCGCGCTCGGGTTCGGATTCCGCACCGGCCGACAGCAAGTTCGTACCGCTGCGCCGCGACGACTCCGGATCCGCCACCTCGCAGACCGGCACGACCGGCACGCCCCGCCCGCACAGCCCGAAGATCACCACCAGTGACGGCGACGAGGTAGCGGCGGGCGGCGGCGCGTCGACCACCACGACCGTCGCGGCCGCGGCGCTGACGGAGGCCGAGCGCACGCGCCAGCAGCCGGTCCCGGCGCAGCCGCCGCTCGATCTGCTGGCGGAGCTGACGAACACCCCCGAGACCCCGCTGCGGGCGCTGCGGCGGCGGGTGAAGATCTGGACGCCGCTGCTGGTGCTGATGGTGATCGTCTTCGCGGTCGTACAGATCGTGCGGCCGGTGCCCGAGCCCACCCTGGGGCTCTCCGTCGACGCGGAGCACACCTTCGGGGGCGGCCGCGTCGCGCTGCCGCTGCCCGGTGAGGGGCAGGGCGCGGTGGAGGTCGAGGGCGTCGGGACGGTGGCGACCTACGGCGCGCAGAAGCCCGCGCCGCTGGCCAGTGTGGCCAAGACGATGACGGCCTATGTGGTGCTGCGGGACCGCCCGATCACCGGGAAGCAGGTCGGCCCGGAGATCACCATCGACAAGCGGGCGGAGAAGGAGTCCACGAGCAAGTTCGAGTCGACGGCGGATGTGAAGGAGGGCCAGAAGTACACCCAGCGCGAGCTGCTGGAGTTGCTGATGATCCCGTCCGCGAACAACGTCGCCCGGCTGCTGGCCCGCTGGGACGCGGGCAGCGAGGCGGCGTTCGTGGAGAAGATGAACGACGCCGCCAAGGACCTCGGGATGACCGACTCGGTCTACACCGACCCCAGTGGTCTGCTGGCGACGAGTGTCTCCACCCCGCGGGACCAGCTGAAGCTGGCCAAGGCCGTGATGAAGAACGATGTCTTCCGGGAGATCGTCAACACTCCGCTGATCAAGATCGACGGCATCGACGGCAGGATCCGCAACAACAATGACCGTGCCCTGCTGGAGGACGGCGTCGGCGGTATCAAGACCGGTTCCTCGACCCCGGCGGGCGGCAACCTCCTGTGGTCGGCCAACACGGAGGTCGACGGCAGGATCCACCGGATCGTGGGCGTCACCATGGGCGTGAAGACCGGCGCGGTGCTGAACGACAAGCTGGAAGCGGCCATCACCCACAGCATCAACGTCATCAAGGCCACCCAGAAGGGCGTGACCTCGCAGACCGTGGTCCGCAAGGGACAGGTCGTCGGCTATGTCGACAACGGTCTGGGGAGCCGGACGCCCGTGGTCGCCAAGGAGGAGCTGAAGGCGGTCGGCTGGGCCGGTCACCGGGTCGAGCTGACCCTCACTCCCACGGGTGAAGGTCCGCCCCGTACCGCGGTGGCGGGCGAGGAGATCGGCGAGATCTCGGTGGGCACCGGCTCCGGCCGGGTCTCCGTGCCGGTGGCGCTCCAGGCGGAGCTGGCCGAGCCCGGTTTCGGCGAGAAACTCACCCGTCTCGGCTGATCAGCGCCGTCTTTCCGGCATCGCTCCGGGCCGCTCCGAGCGGCCGGGAGCGGCCCTGAGTGACGGGGGCGTCCCGGCGGTCCGGGGGCGCCCCCGTGTTAGCGTCCGGACACCCGGGGCAACTCGGGGCCCGTGGGACGGCGTCCTTGTTCAGGGACGCCGAGGGATTCCTGGGCGGGCCACCACCGTGATGAGCGCCGACACTCATGACGGCGGCCGACGGCGTACGAGAGCGTGATCCCGATCGCGTACGGCGCCCGTGATCACGTACGGTCACGACGGTGGTCACGGCGACGGTCACCGCCCCCGGCGGAGCCCGTCGCCGGCCGATGACCGACCATGGACTGTCAGCCCCCGAAGCCCGGCGCCATCCGAGACCGACGGGACCAACCGACGGGACCACGGACCCGACGGGACCAGCGGTCGCCCACCCATGACCGCCGGGGACCACGCACCGACCACCGACCACCGCGACGAGACCACACACGGACGGGGAGACGGGGAGAACCGCAGTGACTACCGCTGAGCCGGTCCGCACGGACGGCCACGGCAACCGCGAAGGGCTGCGAATACGACGCCCCTCGCCCTCCTCCGACCCCGGTGGCGACGCTTCCAGAGTCTCCGGCGGCGGCCCGCTCACCGAGGTCTGGGACCGGCTGACCCGCCGCCCCGTGCTGGTGACCACCGTCGTCGCGGCGGTGGCCCATCTGCTCTGGTTCTTCTTCCTCGCCAACAGCGGCGGCGACCTGGCCGCGCAGGACGCGTGGGCGGAGTTCGTCGGCCGCCACCCGGACTCGGCGTACAACCTGGCCTGGTACGGGGGGATGCACCCCGTCTCGTACAGCGTCGTCTCGCCGTATCTGATGTCCCTGATCGGCGTCCGCTCCACGATGATGGTCGCGGGCACGGTCGCCGCCGCGCTGACCGCGCTGGTCCTGGCCCGGGTCCGTGCCGTGCGCAACCCGCTGGCCTGCGCGCTCGCCGGGGTCTTCGCCTTCCTGTGCAACGCGCTCTCCGGCCGGGTCACCTTCGGCCTGGGGATGATGTTCGCCGTCGGCGCGGTGGCCGCGGTCTTCTGCTGGCCCCACCGCTGGCGCACCAAGCGCTGGGCGAAGGCGGCCGTCGCCGCGCCGCTCGCGGGGCTCGCGACGGCGGCCAGCCCGGTCGCCGGCCTCTTCCTCGGGGTGGTCGCCGCCGCGCTCTTCCTCAACAAGCGGCGGCCCGGCGCCTACGCGCTGGGGCTGGCGCCGGTCGCGGTCGTGGCGGTGTCGGCGTGGCTGTTCCCGTTCTCCGGGACCCAGCCGATGTCGTTCTGGACGACGACGCTGCCGTTCCTCTTCGGTGTCCTCGTCCTCGTCCTCGTACCGAAGAACTGGCGCACGGTCCGCACCGCCGCCTTCGTCTACTCCTTCGGCACCCTGCTGACCTGGGCGATCGACTCCCAGATCGGGTCGAACGTGACCCGGCTGCCGATGCTCTTCGCCGGGGTGGTGCTGCTGGCCGCGCTGCCGTACGCCGTCCCGAGGTCGGTGAAGTGGTACGCGATCGTGCTGGCCTTCCTCGGACTGAACACCTGGATCGGCTTCAAGGGCGTCGACGACATCGTGCGCACCGCGCCCACCGCCTCCTGGAACCGTGAACTGGCCCCGCTGGTGAACAAGCTCCAGCAGATCGACGCCGAGGCCGGCCGGGTCGAGGTCGTCCCCGCCTCCAGCCACCGCGAGGCGTCCGCGCTCGCGCCGTACGTCAATCTGGCCCGGGGCTGGAACCGCCAGGCCGATATGAAGCGGAACCCGATCTTCTACGACAAGGACAAGACGCTCACCTCGGCGGACTACCGCGCGTGGCTGGACCGCTGGGCGGTGCACTACGTGGTGCTGCCGGACGGTTCCCCCGACTCCAGCGGTGCCCAGCAGGAGGCCGAACTCGTCCGGGCCGGACAGCCCTATCTGAAGCGGGTCTGGGGCGACGCCAACTGGCAGCTCTTCGCGGTCAAGGACCCCACCCCGCTGGCATCGCCCGCCGCCGCCGTGGAGCAGGCGGGCGCGAACGAGATGACGATCCAGGTCAACGCGCCGGGCCGGGTACGGATCAAGGTGCCGTACTCGCCCTGGCTGAGCATCGTGGACGCCACCGGGAACAAGGTGCGGGGACCGGAGGAGACCCCGGCGTCGAAGGCGCGGGCGGAGGGGACACCGCCGACGTATGTCAATCCCTTCGGCTGTCTGATGAAGGCCGAGGAGGACGCCGAGGGCGACGAGTGGACCGATCTGCTCGCACCCCGCGCGGGGGTCTACCGGCTGGCGGCCCCCTATGACCTCCCCCGGGGCACGCCGTGCCCGGACGCGCTCCAGACCGAGTAGCCGGGCCCGGGACCTCGTACGGGGGCGGGGCTCGCCGCGCGGGGGCGGGAACCTCGTACGGCAGTGGGATCTTCGTACGGGGGCGGGACTCGCCGCACGGGGAGAGAGAACAGCACGGGGAGAGAGAACCGCACGGGGGCGGGAAACAGCACGGGTCGGGTTACTGGGGTTAACGCCTGTCTGTTGACAGTTCGTTGATGCATAGTGGACTCGCCACCAGGCATACCAAGCAGTCGGTCCAACGATCTTCCCCTCCGCGGGGACTCAGGTGCGAGATGACATGCGAACGGTGTGACACGACGCGAGGCACCCTCCCCGGCCTGCGGTGCCCCCACCGTGGCGCCGACGGATGGGTGGCGCGCGAGACCTTACGGGGGCGGTTCTCGCTGCTCTCCCGTACCGGCAAGACGCTTCTGGCGTGCGGTGCCGCGCTGACGGCCGTGGCGCTCGCCGCGTCGGCGCTCCAGCTCTCCGGCGGCTCCTCCGAGGGCGGCGACGGTGACGCGCCCGTGGCGGCGGCCGGCGATTCCCTCGGCGGACTCGGTGATCTGGAGGGCGCGCCGGAGCGCATCGAGCCGTCCGTCCCACCGCCCTTCCCGTCACCGGCGGTCACCACGGGATCCGCCTCCGCCCCCGCCCCCGCGACGCGGCCGGCCCCCGCCCCGACGGCCATGACCAGCCACCCGGCCCGCGCGTACCCCTCCCGTACCGCCGCCCGGCCGGTCTACCGGGCCTGGGCGGGGCCCGGCTGCTCGGGCGGCGGCGAGTACCGCGAGCGGGGCCGCTACCACGACGGCGAGGACGGCTGGTACTCCCGCGCCCGCGGCGGCCACCGGGGCCACGGCTGCGACGGCCGCTTCACCGCGATCCCGATGTCGGGCAGCCCCGACCAGGACAGCGCGGGCTCGGCCACCTGGTCCTGGCGCCTGGGCCCCGGCTACCGCCACTGCGCGCTCCGTGTGGTCGTCCCCCGGGGCGAACGCGACCAGGACGCGGCGGGCGCCCCTTCCGTCTACCAGGTCCTCGACCACCCGGACGCCGACCGTCCGCGGCGCACCTTCCGGCTGGACCAGGAGGCGCTGCGGGGCGGGACGGCGGTGGTGCGGGACCTCTCCGTACGGGGACGGTGGCTGACGGTCCGGCTGACCGACCGGGGAGTGGACTGGGGCGAGGGGCGCGAGGGCGCGCACCACGCGGCGGCGCAGATGCGCGCGGAGTGCTGGGCGTAGTCCCGTCAACCGCCGGCGGCGGGGCGCGAGGGTAGTCGGTCGCGGGCCGCCATGTGCGCCGGGCCCGGCGAAGTCGCCCGGAGGGAGTGTGTAGCGCCGGTGCCCTGGCCCCGCGCCCGGGAGGAGCCTACGGTGAAAGTGACCGGGGTCACCCCTCGCCCGGTGGTCCGGCCCCGTACCAACGTACAAACCGGGAAGTACGGATGTGCTCCCCTCCCATGCCGAAGACGCACCAGCCCGGAGACGCTCAGGGGTAACCCGTGACGGTGCCTTCGGAGTCCGGATCCAGACTCCGGACTCCGAAGCCCCCGACTCCGAAACCCGAAGCCCCGACTCCGAAACGTCAGACTCCGGAACTTCAGACTCCGAAGCCGGGCGCCTGAAGTCCGGAGTTCAACCCAGTGCTCACCCCTGAGGTGACGGACCGCGCGGTCACGGTGCCACCGGCGCCGGTCCCGCGCTGTCGCCGCCCGTGAGCAAGGAGGCAGCCATGGCGCAGCCGATGTCAGCGAACAGCTTTCTGAACGCGTTGCGAGCCGAAGGTCTGACCGTGGTCGAGGTCGGCTCATGGCGTACCCACAACCGCAACCACATAGGGCCCTGGGGCCCGGTGAACGGCGTGATGATCCACCACACCGTCACCAACGGAACCAACAACACCGTCGCCCTCTGCCGTGACGGCCGCCCCGATCTGCCGGGGCCGCTCTGCCATGGCGTGATCACCAAGGACGGCCGGGTGCACCTGGTGGGGTTCGGGAGGGCGAACCACGCCGGAAAGGGCGACGGTGACGTCCTCCAGGCGGTGATAGCGGAGAGAGCGCTGCCACCGAAGAACCGGGACGACACCGACGGCAACCCGCACTTCTACGGATTCGAGTGCGAGAACCTCGGCAACGGCAAGGACCCGTGGCCCGAGGCGCAACTGGAGGCCATCGAGAGGACCGCGGCGGCCGTCTGCCGGGTCCACGGCTGGTCCTCCCGCTCGGTCATCGGCCACCTGGAGTGGCGGATGGACAAGAGCGACCCGCGCGGCTTCACGATGGACGCGATGCGCACCCGCGTGCAGGCCCGGCTCAACTCCGAGTCCCCGACACCGCCACAGCCACCGGGGGAGACCATGGCGATCAGCAAGGTGACCGAGCAGAACCCCATCGACGTCGAGATCCCCACCGGCACCTGGACCGGCCTCGCCTTCCGCGACGCGGTCATCCACTCGGGCCCGCGCACGCTCGTCGGCCCCACCTATGTCCAGCTCACCCTCGCTCCCGACACCGCGCCGGACCTGCTGATCACCGGCCGCTTCTACCTCACCGACACCGACGGCTCGGGAGAGTCCGGCTACGGCGACATCGGCCCCTTCCCGGCGGCCGGCGGCCTTCAGTTCCTCCACAACCACAACGTCCCCTCGGGCAAGCATCTGCGCTTCAAGGTCCTGGTCACGGGCGCACCGGCCACCTCGCTGACCATCACCCACCGCACGGCGACGGGGGACTTCGCCTCATAACGCCCCTCCCCGGAGAGCGCGCGGCCCCGGTGCGATGACCATCACCGGGGTCCCACGCTGTCAGTGCCCGCGCGTAAGGTCTCTGCCATGGCGCTGGCTGACATCACCCGTACCGAAGTGGACCTGGCCATCAAGGAGTACGACGCGCTGGGCCGCGACGCCTTCCTGCGGACGTACGGATTCGGCCCCGCCCGCCGCTATCTGCTGGAACACGCGGGCCGCCCCTACGACTCGAAGGCGATCGTGGGTGCCGCGCACGGTTTCCTTCCGGGCCGTGGGCCGTTGGCGGCCGCGGACTTCTCGGGCGGCGCGGACCACGCCGTACGACGGCTGCGAGAACTCGGGTACGTGGTGGGGGACGAGACGATGAGCCTGCCCCTGACCGGTGGGGAGCTGGTGGAACGGGTCGCGAATCTACGGGTGAATCGTTCCTCCGGCCGCCCTGCCCTCTTCCAGCCGATCACTCTGCTGTGGGCCATGGGCCGCGCCCGGCGCGCGGAGTCCCGGCTGCTGTCGTGGGAGGAGACCTCGGCGGCGCTCAAGGGGCTGCTGCGGGATCACGGTCTGCCGAGTTCACGAATCCGCCCCGACTATCCGATCGCCGCCCTGGTCCGGGCCGGACTGTGGGAGCTGCCCGACCACGTGGGCGGCGTTCCCGGCGCCCACGGCGACACGACACCGAGTACCTGGTTCGCCCACAACCAGCCGGTCGGCGGCCTGACCGAAACGGTCTACCGGCTTCTCCGCGACTCCGACCGGGTACGACTGGCGGTGATGAGCGTGCTGCTGGACGTGTACTTCGACGGCCTCGACTTCACCCCACTCCTGGCGGACGTCGGCCTGGGCGTCGAGTTGTACGACGAGGGCCCCGCCCCCTATGACCCGCCCATGCAGGAGTCACCAGCCTTCGTGGAGGGAGCGGAACCCTGGCTCGTCTCAGCGGCGAACTACGAGCGGCTGACCCGCCTGGCGGAGCTGGGCGAGGAACGTCACCACGGCCGACGCGTCACCCGGACCCGGCAGACGCCCCGCCGCTCACGGGCCGCCCGAGCGGCGGTGCTCTCGCGCAGCCGTGGCCGCTGTGAGAACCCGGGCTGCGCCGGGCAACCCGACGACGTGACCCGTGGGGGCGAGCCGATACTGGAAGTCGACCACGTGGTGGAGCTCAGCGCCGGTGGCCGCGACCATCCGGAGCAGATGGTCGCGTTGTGCCCCAACTGCCATGCGGTGAAGACCCGGGGACGGTCGGGAGAGGAACTCGGCAGGATCCTGCTGGAGGTGGCGCGCCAGCGCCACGGACTGGAGCCGGAGCAGCCCGCCCCGCCCATGGCGGAGGCGTGACGATCCGGGTGGACTGGGCAGCGACGGGGGGAACGGCCGGATGGAGCCAGGGAAGCGATCCCGCCAGCGGCGTGAGCGCATCGACATCATCGCCGAGTGGAGCCGATCGGGGGTCCTGGAGGAACGCCGCCGTCTGCCGATCGAGGACCAGTTCGCCCAGCGCGTGTCCCGGGCGGGATCCCGGTTCTTCGTACCGCTCCCGCTGACCTACTCGGACGACCGCTGGTACAACACCCAGGTCTCGCTGCTGCTGGAGGCCCTGGACGCCTTACCCCGGCGCCCGGACCACGCCTTCGACTCGGTGTGGAAGGTGCTGGAGAACACCGCCGACACCTGGACGCGGCAGAACGCGGGACGGCGGAACATCACCCATTCCCTGGGCCGGGCGAGCGCAGACCCCCGCCTGTCCGGCCCGGTCACCGAAGCGCTGCTCGCCGACGTCCCCACCCAGACCTGCGAATACCTCTTCAAACGCCTGATCGTCGGGGAACCGGAGGCGAGCAGCCGCAGCGCCCGCCGCAGGATCTCCGACGGCTACGGCCCCGGCGATCCCCTGCGTACGGAGATCGCGACCTTCCTCCCCCTGGTCGAGGACATCTTCGCCACCCGCGACCCCGACACCGCCCGCCGCGGCGCGTCCCTCCTCCGCCGCGCCCTGCGCGGCGAATCCCTCACCCTCGCGGACACCCCGCTCACCCTCTCCCTCCCCGCCCGCCTCCGCATCCTCCTGTGCGGCCTCCTCTACACCGCCCGCAACGAGCGCTACCACGGCGAGTCCTTCTCCCCCTTCTACAGCAGCACCGCCAGCCTCAAGACCTACACGCACCCGCACTATCTCTTCCTGGCGTCGTACGCGCTGGTGCACCTGCTGTGGGCGCACGGCGGACACGCGTACGCCCCGTCGCTGGATGCGGTGGAGGAGAACACGGTGCTGAACCTGGGGGAGGCGCGGACGCTGTACGCGCGGCACTGGACGGGATGAGGCGCGGTCGGCGTCCCGTCAGACCTTCTCGACCCGCACGGGGTGGTCCGTGAGGAGCTGACTCATATCGTCGGTGTCGGACGTGAAGACGGCCGCCTCGGCACCCTGCGCCGCTTCCCGCCCGGCCACAGCCGCAAGAAGGGCGTCGATGGCGTACTTGTGCCCATGCAGGCCGGCTGTTCTCAGCATGTCCCGTGCCATGGCGCTCACTTGGTCGTCCGTGTGTACGACGCGGATCCGGGACAGCGTCCAGTTCCACAGTGCCTGCCGTGACGCTTCGCGGGGGTCCCATGCCTCCAAGGTCGTGAGCGCAGAGGTGACGATCGGGATGTCCAGCCGCGGAGCTGTCTTGATCAGCGCGGTGATTTCCCGATCTCCCTGAACCGCCTTGGAGAGAACCTCGGAGTCGAACACGAAGACGCGCTGCCGCGGCCGGGACAGCTTCGCCCGGTCGTTACGGCTCACGCGGCCACGTCCCGATGCGGTCGCCGTTCGTCATGCCAGTCGTCGATACCGGCGATACGGTCCAGCGCCGCCTGCTGATCATCCTCCGTCAGAGCGCCGTTCTCTTCTTCGAGACACTCAGCCAACTCGCGCAGTCGGTCCATGGCGTCCTGATGGGCTGCGGCGGCTGCGATGTAGCCGGACACCCCGCGCGCGTCCACGCGCTCCTTGATCGATTCCACCAGCTCTTCCGGCACGGTGAGGGTGATCTTCCGAGTTGCCGTACTTCAAGTACGCCGCTACGTGCCCGGTGCTGCCCGGCCCGCTGCCCAGGCTTGCCCTGTGGCGAGGTGCCGCGCAGGTCTGCGGGGAGCACGCCCAGCGCATGCGTGGTGGTGTGGGTTCTTCGCTGACTCCGGATATGAGAAAGGCCCCTCGTTCGCGCGAACAAGGGGCCTCTCCATGCCGCTGACCAGCGGTGCAGCTCTGTGCTCCCGGCAGGATTCGAACCTGCGACACCCGCTTTAGGAGACTTCTCGGGGCAGGGGGCTGACCTGGGAAAACGCGGACTGTGGTCTGTCCGACCTGGGAAAACTCCTCTCCGTGGTTCTCGCTTGTTCACAGGGTTTTCCGGGCCTGATGTGTGCTGGATCCGTTCCGGGCCGACTGCTGGGGGCTACCTCTTGCCGCGGGTCGCGGGTCGCGGGTCGCGGGTCGCGGGTCGCGGGTGCGTTTCGGGCGGCGGCTTGCGCTATGTAATTCAGGGTATATACCGTTGATTGCATGACGGAGCGGTGGGCGATCGAGATCGAACCCGAGGTGCGGGATTGGCTGGAGTTGCTTCCGTTCCGCCTCTACCGGCGGGTGGAGGACAAGACGGACCGTCTCTTGGACGAGCCGACCACACTTGGCGAGCCGTACTCGCGTCACCTGGGCGGCAAGCTCCGTGAACTGCGGTTCGAGCTGGACGGCGAGGCCGTGCGTATCCCGTACTGGCTCGCTCCCGGGCGCCGGATCGTCCTGTTGACGGTGTTCCGCAAGACGAGGATGCGTGAGGCGGCGGAAGTCGAGCGCGCGCATCAGGCCCAGAAGCTCTGCGAGGCCGAGCACGGCCTAGCCGGGCACACCTACGACCGGCGCAAGGAGAGCTGATGGATCACAGCACATGGAGGACGCGTCGGACGCGGCAGCTCGCGGGTGAGGCAGTGGAGTACGACCAGGAGTACGTCGACGCGCGGCTGGCCGGCGATCTCGGGCAGGCGGTCTACGACCGTCGGATCGAGCTTGGCCTGTCCCAGGCCGAGCTGGCCGACCGGGCCGGCATGACGCAGCCGCAGGTGTCCCGGATGGAGGGTGGCGACACCGTGCCAACCCTCCCGCTGCTGCGCCGCCTGGCCAAGGCATTGGACGGCACCTTGAACCTGGCCATCGACGAGGGTGACTCCCGTGTCACCTTCACTCCGCACGCTGCCTGAGAAGCGCCCGCTCGCTCGCGATCACCCTGATGGGCTGGACCTGTGAGGCATGCGAGGAGCAGGAAGCAGCGCTCACTCTGACCCGGTCCCCCTCGGTGATGACACGCGCCTCTCCCGTCCATCGTCACCGCTCTGTGGCTGTCGGCGGGCGCCACTCAAGCCGTCGCGGACTTTGCTGGCGGCGATATAGATGTGGTCAGTGGCATGGCGGACGGCTATTTAGTGGTATCTGTCCGGGTCGTCGGGAGCGACGCCGGTGGCGAGGGCGATACGGCAGCCTACCCAGGTCCACTCGTCGTCCGTGAGCTCTCGGCTCCCGTGCCTCGGCGCTCCTTGCGACTGGTAGGCAGGTTCCTCCTGTTGGATCCGAAGCGCCATGCCTCCGGGGGGAGGCGGATCAGATCGGTGAGGGCTTGCGCGGCCTGTCGGGTCTCATGGTGATCCGGACCCAGGATGCGACGTCGGGCCGCGAGGACTCTCCTCATCTCCGCCCGCGCGACCCCTGGGAGCCTGAGGACCGCGCAACAGATCGCCAGGTTGAACTGGGTCCTGAGGGTTGACGGGTGATCTTCTCCCACCTGCTTTCGTTCCTCCTCGAAGATCTCCCGCCACTCCCGGTGAGCTTGTGCGTGATGCCCTCGTTGGGCTGTGATGTGCGCCAGTTCGTGCCGTGTGGACAGCACGTACATCGAACGGCCCTGAAGGTTCTGGGCGTGGTGCGCCTTCTCGACCTCGCGCAGCACACTCTCGGCCTGGTCGAGCTCTCCCATCTCGGTCATCACCTGGCCGATCTGGTGTTGGGACTGCAGCGTGCTGTGGTGCTCAGCGCCGAGGATGTCCCGCTCCACGAGGCTGATGTCCAAGAAGTCGAAGAGGGCCCGCATGGCGTTTCCCTGGACCGCGTGGATGGACGCAATGTCGTAGCGGGTGACCAGGACGGCGGGGTGCCATGGGGGAAGGATGCTCCGCTGCAGCCGGAGGACTTCGGCGAGCAGCTCGCGCGCCGCGTGGAGATGACCGCGATGCCACAGGATGACCCCGAGTTCATGACGCGTGATCGCCGAGGTGAAGGGTGGGGAGTCCGTCTCGTCGGCGATCCCCACGGCGTGCCGGGAGTGCTTCTCTGCCTCGTCGAGGCGGCCGGATTCCCGCAGGATGGTGGCGAGGTGATGCCGTGTCTGCATGAAGAGCTGGAGGAACTCCGGCCTTCCCGTGAGCTCTTCGCAGAGCTGGCGGGCCATCTTCTCTCCCGATTTCAGGAAGCCCCGTTCCGTATGGATCGCCAGGGCCAGCTCGCGGGCCGCGAACGCGTCGAATGTCGCGGGCCCCATCGTCGCGTCGGCCAGTCGGCAGGCTTCTGCCGCGAAGGCGTCGGCCTCCTCCAGGCGCGACCTGCGCCAGGACCACTCCGCGCAGGCGTAGGTGACCCGGAAGCGAGTTGCGTCACCGGAGTGGAAGTCACCGAGGCGATCGTGGAGGGCCATCGCGGCCTGGTACGCGGTTTCGTACTGACCGGACTCCCTCAGATACCTGCTCAGATACTCCTGCGTGTGCGCGATGACGTCGAACAGCTCGCCGATGGATCGCGGCAGGCGCGCTGCCATGGACCGCGCGTGCGGGATGGCGAGCTGCCAATGGCCGAAGGACTCCGGCGTCCCCCAGGTTCCTCGGAGTGTGCCCAGGCACCGAATGGCCGCACTCCAGGCGTGGACACGCTCAGGGGAGCGTTCCAGCTGGAGTCCGGTGACTTCGGCCACCAGCGGATGCACGATGACGCATTGCTGTGCACGAAGTCCATGGCCCCAGCGGTAGAAGGCGTTGCCTGCCACGGGGTGGGCCACGGGATTCGCCGCGACGACGTTGATGAGCCCTGCGGCGTTGAGGGCCGTCAGCGCCCGTTCCACGACGAGGTCGTCCCATCGGACTCCGCCGTTCCCGTATGCCCGCGAAAGAATCTTCGGCAGGAGAAGCGCCACGGGCACGGGCTGGGCTGCCCAGCACGACAGGACCCGCATGAGCGATCTAGCTCGGGAGATACCCTGTTGCTCCAGCGCGTCCAGCGAAACTTCCCAGGTCCGCATTACCAGGTGGCGTGAGTCGTCGTCCGGGCGCGGTCGGGTCGACGCCCCGACCGCGCGATCGACGACGTTCTCGAAATCCCGCTCCAGAGCCTCGTGGAACGCTGCGAAGTCACGCAGCGGGGAGAGTGGTTGGGAGACACAGCGTCCGGCGGCGTGCAGGGCGAGCGGGATGCCCCCCAGACGTTCAGCCAGAGCACGAGCGGCTTCCCGTTCGACCGTCGACGGCTCCACGCTTCCCGCTAGGCCGAGCAGCATTCGCATGCCGTCCACTGGCTCTAGCGCGTTGACCTTCACCAGGTCGGCCCCGGGCGGCCAGAACTCGGGACTTCCCTGCCGCGTGGTGACCAGGACTGCTCCCGAGGCGGAGGGCTCCAACCACCCCGGACCCAAGTCGCGTTCGATCATGTGCGGTTCGTCCGCACCGTCAAAGACCAACAGCCAGGTTTCGCCGCTCGCGTGCAGGGCTTCCCAGGCCAGATCGGTCACGCTGAGATGGCCCGCAGCCATCTCGCGAGCGTGTTTCTCGGAGCCACCGAGCCGGACGGCAATCTGCTGATGAGCGGCCCGTACCCCGTCCGACTGGGATGCCTCGATCCAGAAGACGTGCATACCGTCGGCAAGGGCTGTAGCGGCGGTGGAGAGAGCGAGGGCCGACTTGCCGATGCCGCCCATTCCGTGGAGGACGGTGACGGCTCCCACCAAGGACCGGATATCGCCGTCACCGAGCTGCTTCAACTCGGTATCCCGGCCGTGGAGTCGGCGTGGCTGAAGGTTCACGGGCGGCCGGACGGAAACGGGCGGAAAAGGTGGTGGCTGCTGGGCACCGAGGTAGACGTGCGCCCCGGCCTCGAACACGACCTGTTTTCCACCCGACTGGAAGACGCTGGCGGACCCGGAAGCCTTCGCCTTCTGCCTGAGGTGTACGTCGTCGCTGCCTCGAAACACCAACGCGCTCCGTTCCTGGGTGGTGATGTCGCGTCCCCGCGCGAGAACCCGGAGAGGTTCCGTGCAGCCCTACTGCTGTCTGTTGGATGGATGGCTTGAGCAATCTCGACCCAGGCTTTCACTGTTGTTCCCGGGGGGAGCGGCACCGAGCCGTGTCCGTCGGAGAACGTCGGCCGAGTGCTCGGCGGGCGACGTGGGGCACCGCGCCGCTCAGGCGGTTGGCAGGCAAGCGGCGCGAGGTGATCGATTCCATAGATCGCCAAGGGCTGGAATACGTAGGGTAGTTACATTACTGCAGTGGCGTCCGCTCAGAGGCGCCGTTCGTCGGGGTTGGTGTGTAGTAGAACGCGACCTGGCGTGCCGAGGTTTCGGGAGTCTCGATGGATCCGTATCTACTGACGTTTGCCGGGACGGCCGGCTCCTCCCTCGTCACCCTGCTGGTGACCGACGGCTGGCAGCAGGCGAAGGGCGGCGTCGTCAGTATCTGGCGCCGATTCCGGCCGGAGGCGGCGGAGGAGGTTGAGCAGGAGCTTGAGGTGTCGCGGCGCTCGCTCCTGACGGCCGCCGTCGGCGGCGAGGACGACCTGGCCCTGAACCTGGCGTCCCACTGGCGGCGGCGTGTAGCGGAGTTGATCGGCGAGCACCCGGACGCCGCCGTTGAATTGAGCCAGCTCATCGCCTGGTCGACCGAGGAGCCCTCGGGGCGAACGATCAAGGGCGGGGCCCGGCTGGAGGCCAACGCCTCCGGCAACGCCAGGATCTACCAGTCGGTCGGCGACCAGCACATCAACGACCGGTGAGCGAGCGGGTGGATTCGACGACTCCGGTCGAGCGGAACTGCGAGAGCGGGCGCCCGGCCGGAGTCAGGTTGTACCAAGCCATCAGGGAGCAGCACATTTTCTAGGCGTACCCCAGTGACGGTGGTGAGGGCAGCGCGGAGGTGGCCCGGGTATCCGTGGAGTGGACACATCGGCGGGTCGCCTGCTGATCCGGGCCTTGCGGCCGACCGAGGCGGAGTGGCGGGCTTGCGGCGCCAGCCTCGCCAAGCGTGCGTGACCTGCCAAAGAAGCCGGAGCCCGAGCCCGACGAGGCGGAGGAACCCGGCCCGGATTCCGTGCCGGATGGTGTTGATCCGTTGGGAGAAATTTCGGAGATCAACTCTCCGTCCGCTCACGCAAACGGCCCCGGACGACGAGTCCGAGGCCGAGTGGAGCGGCCTCTCTGGAGGAGAAAACCCAGGTCAGCGGCTTGCTGCGTTGTGCCCCCGGCAGGATTCGAACCTGCGACACCCGCTTTAGGAGAGCGGTGCTCTATCCCCTGAGCTACGAAGGCGTGGCCGTGGTGTGGATAAGGACGGCCGGGGACAGCGTAGCGGATGGAGGGGTGGGCGTGGCGGGGTGGAGGGGCGAAGTAGAGTGCGGCTGCGCTGGTGCGTGCCCTGATGGATGGATGGAAAGCCCGAGGTGAACGGCAGTGATACCCGCACGACCCGATCCGGATCTGTTGGCGCTCGATGTCGTTGTGGTCGGGATCGGGGCCGATGGGTGGGCGGGGCTCGGGGGGGAGGCCCGGGAGGTTCTGGGTGGGGCCGAGGTCGTGGTGGGTGGGGGGCGGCAGCTGGGGTTGGTGCCGGAGGGGGTTGGCGGGGAGCGGGTGGCGTGGCCGTCGCCGTTGCGGGCCGGGGTCGCGCCGCTGTTGCGGGAGCGGGTCGGGCGGCGGGTGGTCGTGCTGGCCAGTGGTGATCCGCTGTTCTACGGGATCGGGCGCTTGTTGTGTGAGGTGCTCGGGCGGGTGCCCCGGGTGGTGCCGCATCCGTCGTCCGTCGCCTATGCCTGTGCGCGGCTGGGGTGGGCGGTGGAGGAGACCGAGGTCGTGACCGCCGTGGGGCGGCCCGTGGCCCGGGTCGCCGCCGCCCTGCACCACGGGCGGCGGGTGCTTGTGCTCAGTGCCGGGGCCGCGACTCCCGGGGAGGTCGCCGCCCTGCTGCGGGAGCGGGGGTTCGGGCCCAGTCGGATGGTGGTGCTGGAGCGGTTGGGGGCGGGGGAGGAGACGATCGCTGAGGGGACGGCTGACACCTGGGCGCGGCAGGACGGCGACGCGCTCAATGTGGTCGGGGTGGAGTGTGTGCGTCAGGACGGGGCGCTGCGGCTGGGGGCCGGGCCCGGGTTGCCCGACGCGGCCTATGAGCATGACGGGCAGCTCACCAAGCGGCATGTCCGTGCCGCCACCCTCGCCGCGCTCGCGCCCGCGCCCGGGGAGCTGCTCTGGGATATCGGGGGCGGGTCCGGGTCGATCGCGGTGGAGTGGATGCGTACCCATCCCTCGTGCCGGGCGGTCACCGTCGAGCGCCATCCCGAGCGGGCCGCGCGGATCGTCCGTAACGCCGAGCGGCTCGGGGTCCCCGGGCTGCGGGTCGTCGGCGGGGCCGCGCCCGGCGCGCTGGAGGGGCTGCCCACCCCGGACGCCGTCTTCGTCGGGGGCGGGCTCACCGCCCCGGGCCTGCTGGAACGGTGCTGGGAGGCGCTGCCCGACGGGGGTCGTCTGGTCGCCAACACCGTGACCCTGGAGTCCGAGGCGCTGCTCGCCGACTGGTATCGGCGGTACGGGGGTGAACTGGTGCGGCTGGCTGTCGCCCATGCCGTGCCCGTCGGTGGGTTCACCGGCTGGCGGCAGGCGATGCCGGTGACCCAGTGGTCTGTGGAGAAGAACGCCAGGAGTGGAGAGAGCGCATGACCGTGTACTTCATCGGGGCCGGGCCCGGTGCCGCCGATCTGATCACGGTGCGGGGCGCCCGGACGCTGGCCTCCTGCCGGGTCTGTCTCTACGCGGGCAGCCTCGTCCCCCGTGAGCTGCTCGCCGAGTGCCCGCCCGGGGCCCGGCTGGTCGACACCGCCCGGCTCACCCTGGACGCGATCATCGCCGAGATCGTCCGCGCCCATGAGGCAGGCGAGGACGTGGCCCGGCTGCACTCCGGTGATCCCTCCGTCTTCAGCGCCGTCGCCGAGCAGATGCGCCGTCTGGACGTCGCCGGGATTCCGTACGAGGTGATCCCCGGCGTCCCCGCGTTCGCCGCGGCCGCCGCCGCGCTCAAGCGGGAGCTGACCGTGCCCACGGTCGGCCAGTCCGTCATCCTCACCCGGATCGCCCACAGCGCCACCCCCATGCCCGACGGGGAGGATCTCGCCACCTTCGGCCGCTCCGGTGCCCTGATCGTGCTCCATCTCGCCACCGGCCATATCGACCGGGTCGTGGCCGAGCTGCTGCCCCACTACGGTGCCGACTGCCCCGCCGCCGTCGTCGCCCGCGCCAGCCGCCCCGACGAGGTCGTGCTGCGCGGGACCCTCGCCGAGATCGGTGAGCGGACCAAGGCGGCCGGGATCCTCCGTACCGCCGTGATCATGGTGGGGCGGACGCTCGGTGCCGAGCAGTTCCGGGACAGTCATCTCTACTCCGCCGAGCGTGACCGGCATCAGTGCTGACGATGGTGCGGGTGCTCGTGCTCGGGGGGACGACGGAGGCCCGGCGCCTCGCTGAGCTGCTGGAGCCGCTGGCCGGGGTCGAGGTCACCAGTTCGCTCGCCGGGCGGGTGGCCGCGCCCCGGCTGCCGGTCGGCGCGGTGCGGATCGGCGGGTTCGGCGGGGCCGACGGGCTGGCGCGCTGGCTGCGGGAGCACCGGGTGGACGCCCTCGTCGACGCCACGCATCCGTTCGCCGGGACGATGAGCCACCACGCGGCCGAGGCCGCCGCGGCCGCCGGGGTGCCGCTGGTCGCCCTGCGGCGGCCGGGCTGGACCGCCGGGCCCGGTGACCGCTGGCATCCGGTGGACTCGCTGGTTGGGGCCGCCGAGGTGTTGCCGCGGCTCGGGGAGCGGGTGTTCCTGACGACCGGGCGGTCCGGGCTGGCGCACTTCGCCGGGCTGGACGGGCTCTGGTTTCTCGTACGGTCCGTGGACGCGCCCGAAGGGGTCCGGCCGCCGCGCTGTGAGCTGCTGCTGGATCGGGGGCCGTTCGATCTGGAGGGGGAGCGGGAGCTGCTGCGGCGCCACCGTATCGATGTCCTGGTCACCAAGGACAGCGGTGGCGCGGCGACCGCGCCCAAGCTCACGGCGGCGCGGGAGGCCGGGGTGCCGGTCGTCGTCGTGCGGCGGCCGTCCGTGCCCGAAGGAGTGCCGGAGGTGGCCGGTCCGGAGGGTGCGGTGGGCTGGCTGGCGCGGCGCTGGCCCGAGCGGTTCCCCCCGGGGGCGGGGGCGGGGGCGGGGACGGGTCCGGACCTGGACCCAGGACCTGGACCCGGGGCCCTGACCCGGACTCTGACCCAGGACCAGGACCAAGGGCAGGGCTAGGACCAAGACCAGGACCAGGACCCGGGGCCCTGACCCGGACTCTGACCCAGGACCAGGACCAAGGGCAGGGCTAGGACCAAGACCAGGACCAGGACCAGGGGCCCCCGGGGGAACGCGGGTCAGGCCTCCGGGTAGCGGCGCGGGGTCCAGACCAGGTCCGGGGCGCCGTCCCGTCGTACCCACTGGGTCTGGGACGAGCCCACCAGCAGGATCGTGCGCATGTCCACCTCGGATGGGTCCAGGTCCGCGAGCCGCACCGCGCGGACGGACTCCGTCGGGCCGCCCACATCGCGGGCGAGGACCACCGGGGTCTCCGGCGAGCGGTGCTCCAGCAGCAGTTCGCGCGCCTGGCCGACCTGCCAGGTACGGCTGGCCGAGCCCGGGTTGTAGAGGGCCAGCGCCAGATCGGCGGCGGCCGCCGCGCGCAGCCGTGCGGCGATCACCTCCCACGGCTTGAGCCGGTCGGAGAGGGAGATCGTGGCGTAGTCATGGCCGAGCGGCGCGCCCGCGCGGGCCGCCGCCGCGTGGGCCGCGGTGACCCCGGGCAGCACCCGGACCGGGATGTCCGCGTACTCCTTCTCCGCCGCCGCCTCCACGACGGCGGTCGCCATCGCGAAGACCCCCGGGTCGCCGCCGGAGACCACCGCCACCCTGCGTCCGCGCCGGGCCAGGTCCAGCGCGAACGTGGCCCGCTCGGACTCGACCTTGTTGTCGGAGCCGTGGCGGCGCTGGCCGGGCCGTTCGGGCACCCGGTCCAGATACGTGGTGTAGCCGACCAGGTCGTCCGCCGCGGCCAGCGCGCCCCGGGTCTCCGGGGTCAGCCAGCGCGGGCCCGCCGGGCCGGTGCCGACCACGACCACCTCACCGACACCCGTGTTCTCCCTGGTGCCCGCGTTGGTGGGGCTCGGGACCACCGCGACCGAGAAGTACGGGACGGTCGTCTCGTCCACGTCCGCGATCCGGTCCGTGCGCTCCCCGGGCATCGTGGCCCGCTCCACGTAGTGCGCCTCCGCGAGGCGTCCGGAGTCCGCGAGGGCGGCGCGCACCTTCGGGAACGTACGCCCCAGCTTCATCACCACCGCCGCGTCCGTCGACGCCAGCCGGGCCGCCAGCTCCTCCTCCGGCAGCGTGCCGGGCAGGATCGTCAGCACCTCGTCCGCCTCCGCGAGCGGTGTGCCCAGACGCGCCGCCGCGGCGCTGACCGAGGTCACCCCGGGGATCACCTCGGTGGGGTAGCGGTCGGCGAGCCGCTTGTGCATGTGCATATACGAGCCGTAGAAGAGCGGGTCGCCCTCGGCCAGCACGGCCACCGTGCGGCCCGCGTCGAGATGCGCGGCGAGCCGGGCCGCGGCCGCCTCGTAGAACTCCTCCATCGCGCCCCGGTAGCCGCCGGGGTGGTCGGTGGTCTCCGTGGTCAGCGGGTAGACCAGCGGTTCCTCGATGTGGTCGGGGCGGATGTGCCGCGCCGCGATCGAGCGGGCGATGGAACGGCCGTGGCGGGCGCTGTGGAACGCGACGACGTCCGCCGCCGCGATGGCCTCCACCGCGCGCAGCGTCATCAGCGAGGGGTCGCCGGGGCCGAGGCCCACTCCATAAAGGAGGGGGCGGCGGGGGCCGTCCTGGGTGTGGGGGGCGGGGGCGTTCTGGTCGTTCACTCTGCTTCGCTCGCTATCGCGTTGAGGGCCGCCGCGGCCATGGCGCTGCCGCCGCGCCTGCCGCGGACGACGAGGTACTCCAGGCCCAGATCGTTCGCGGCCAGCGCGTCCTTCGACTCGGCCGCGCCGATGAAACCGACCGGTATCCCGAGCACGGCCGCCGGGCGCGGCCCGCCTTCCGCCACCATCTCCAGCAGCCGGAAGAGCGCCGTGGGCGCGTTGCCCACGGCCACCACCGCGCCGTCCAGCCGCTCCCGCCACAGCTCCAGCGCGGCGGCGCTGCGCGTGGTGCCGAGCTTCGCCGCCAGCTCCGGCACGGACGGGTCGTTGAGGGTGCACAGCACCTCGTTGTCGGCGGGCAGCCGCTTGCGGGTGACCCCGCTGGCCACCATCCGCGCGTCGCACAGGATCGGCGCGCCCGCGCGCAGCGCCGCACGGGCGCGGGTGACGACACCGGGCGAGTAGGAGAGGTCGCGGACGAGATCGACCATCCCGCAGGCGTGGATCATCCGCACCGCGACCTGGCTGACGTCGGCGGGCAGTCCGCCGAGGTCCGCCTCCGCCCGGATGGTGGCAAAGGACTGGCGGTAGATCTCCGCGCCGTCCTTCTCGTAGTCGAACACTGTGCTCTCGCTCATCTTTCCGCCGTGTGACGTTCCGCCGTGTGACGGCTGGGGTTTCCGGTCGCCGCCCGTGCTGCCGCCGTCCGCGCCGCCGCCACGGTGGCGGCGAGTTCGGAGGGGGCGGGGGGCTTCGCGGGGGTGGGGGTGGGTGGTGGTGTCCGGGAGGTGGGCTGGCCGGGCGCGGGCTCCGCCGGTGGGACCTGGGCCGTCGCCGCCGGCCGAGCGGGCGAACCCGCTGACGGTACGGGAGTGGATACGGCGCGGGGTACGGGGGTGGGGGCGGCGCTTGACGGTACGGGGGTGGGGGCGGCGCTCACCACGGCGGCGCGCGCGGCACCCCGTACCAGCGTCACCTGGTAGCCCGCCGGGGTCGCCACCACCTCCACATGGTCGGCCCTCGGGTGCCCGCAGCGGCGGTCGCAGCCGGACCAGTGGACCGGGAGGGCGCCGGGAACGGGCGGGGGCAGGGCGGCCGCCGCGTCGGCGCGGACATCCGCCAGGGACTTGGCGCAGCCGGGGCGGCCGATACAGGCACCCACCCCGTGCCAGGGCGAGGCCGGGGTGGTGATCAGCCCGGTGGCGCCGAGTTCCGCGAGCGCGGCCACGGCGGCGTCGTGGGACGGCGGGCCCGGGATGACGATCCCGCGCCACGGTGTGAGCCGGAGTTCGTCGCCGAACCGGCGGGCCGTCCGCACCAGCCGGTCCCACCGCTCGGGCGAGAGCGCGCCCAGCGGGGCGAGGACCGAGAGGGCCGTGGTGGCGGTGGGGCCGGTGATGAGACCAGGGGTGGGCGTGATCGGTACGGAGGGGGCCGGGGCGGCCTCGTGGAGCGGCGTGCCCAGCCTCCGTACCAGCGCGGCGGTGAGGGCCGACGGGTCGCCGGGCAGATCCGCCAGGCGCCAGATCCGCGCGCCATGCGGACGGGCGGCGGCCAGGAACGTCTCGGCGGCCGCCAGCGCCGCCTCCGCCGCGTCGGCGGACGGGACGGTCAGGGCGCCCGGCGCCGTGGCCAGGGTCAACTCCGCGTGCCCACCGGGCCGGGCGCGCACGGTGATGTCCGCGCCGAGCGCGGCCATGTCGCCCCGGCCGTCGTCCAGCGCGAACAGAAAACGGCCGGAGAGGGCGCGGGCCTCCGCGCTGGCGCACAGCAGCGCGTCCAGCGCGGTCAGCCAGGGGCGGATGTCGGCGTGACCAGCAGCGTTGTGAGTCCCGTGAGTGCCCTGAGGGCCGTGAGGGCCGTGAGGGTGGCCGTGGGTGTCGGGTTCTCCGCCGTCGCCGAGACCGGCGCCGGGGGTGCCGGGATTCCCCCCGCCGTTGAGACGGTTGAGGCCGCTGAGGCCGTCAAGACCGCTGAGACCGTTGCGAGTGCCGCTATGGCCGCCGCCGCTATGACCGCCGCCGTCGGGACTACCGCCGTCGGGACCGCCACCGCCGAGGCCGGAGAGCGGGGAGGCCACGATGTTCCGGACCCGCTCATGGGTGAGGGAGGGGAGAAGGCCGCACCCGGTGAGGAGTTGGGCCAGCTCGGCGCCGCATCCCTCGGCCAGGCCACGGAGTTGCGCGTTTCCGCGCGAGGTGAGATGAATCGTTCCGTCACCGAGTTCGCGCGCCGCCGCGCCCAGCGTCCCGGCCTGGTCGGCGGTGAGCACACCGCCGGGGATCCGGATCCGCGCCAGGGCGCCGTCGTCGGCCCGGTGCAGCCGGAGCGCGCCGGGGCAGGCGTCACCGCCGTCCGGGCGGGGGGACCTCTCCGGGGGCGTGGTCGCGGTACGGGCCGTGGGCATGGCGGCGAGCATAGACGGAGGAAGAAGACGTATGCCCCACGGGGCCGCTTCGGCCCTTACTATGCTCGGTGGATGGGCCATCCGGTCCATCATCGCCTGACGGCGACAGGGGAGGAAGCCCGGTGTGACTCCGGCGCGGTCCCGCCACTGTAAGCCCGGCCCGGGGAACCAAGGATCCCCGGGGTCGGGTGAGCCAGGAACTCCCGCCGTCCGACACCGCCCGGGGCGCGGACACCCCGAGGAAGGCCAGCTGCCGCATGATCCTCCTCCTGTCGACCTCTGACACCGATCTGCTCAGTGCCCGCGCCGCACGGGGGCCCGTGCCGTATCGATTCGCCAATCCGGCCCGGCTCGCCCTCGACGACCTTCCCGGTCTGCTGGACGGCGCCGATCTCGTCGTGGTCCGTCTCCTGGGCGGGATCCGCGCCTGGCAGGACGGGCTCGACCAGATCCTCGCCGCCGGACGGCCCGTGGTCGTCCTCTCCGGGGAACAGGCCCCCGACGCCCAGCTGATGGAGACCTCCACCGTCCCCGTCGGCATCGCCGCCGAGGCCCACGCCTACCTCGCGCACGGCGGGCCCGGGAACCTGGAGCACCTCGCCCGCTTCCTCTCCGACACCGTGCTGCTGACCGGCCACGGGTTCGAGGGGCCGGCCGCCGCGCCGTCCTGGGGGCCGCTGGAGCGGCCCCAGGGCGACGGCGGGAAGGCTCAGACCACCGCCGGGACCGGGGCGGACGGCCCCGCCGTGCGTCCCACCATCGCCGTCCTCTACTACCGCGCCCACCACATGAGCGGTAACACCGGCTTCGTCCACGCCCTGTGCGACGCCGTCGAGGAGGCGGGCGGACAGCCGCTGCCCCTCTACGTCGCCTCCCTGCGCGCCCCCGAGCCCGAGCTCATCGACACCCTGCGCGCCGCCGACGCCATCGTCACCACCGTCCTGGCCGCCGGAGGCACCCGGCCCGCCGAAGCCTCCGCCGGAGGCGACGACGAGTCCTGGGACGCGGGCGCCCTCACCGGCCTCGACGTGCCCATCCTCCAAGCGCTCTGCCTCACCGGCTCCCGCGCCGCCTGGGAGGAGAACGACGAGGGCGTCTCCCCGCTGGACGCCGCCAGCCAGATCGCCGTCCCCGAGTTCGACGGGCGGCTGATCACCGTCCCCTTCTCCTTCAAGGAGATCGACCGGGACGGGCTCCCCTCCTACGTCGCCGACCCCGAGCGCGCCGCCCGCGTCGCCGGGATCGCCATCCGGCACGCCCTGCTGCGCCATGTCCCCGCCGCGGACAAGCGGCTGGCGCTGGTGCTCTCCGCGTACCCGACCAAGCACTCCCGTATCGGCAACGCCGTCGGGCTCGACACCCCCGCCAGCGCCGTCGCGCTGCTGCGGCGGCTGCGGGCGGAGGGCTACGACTTCGGGCCAGAGGCGGAGATCCCCGGGCTGGTCTCCGGCGACGGCGACGAGCTGATCCGCGCCCTCATCGAGGCGGGCGGCCACGACCAGGACTGGCTCACCGAGGAGCAGCTCGCCCGTAACCCCGTCCGTATCCCCGCCGCCGACTACCGCCGCTGGTACGCCACCCTCCCGCAGCAGCTCCGCGACGCCGTCGAGGAGCACTGGGGCCCGCCGCCGGGCGAGATGTTCGTGGACCGCAGCCGCAACCCGGAGGGCGACATCGTGCTCGCCGCCCTGCGGCGGGGCAATCTGCTGATCGTCATCCAGCCGCCGCGCGGCTTCGGCGAGAACCCGATCGCGATCTACCACGACCCCGATCTGCCGCCCTCGCACCACTACCTCGCCGCCTACCGCTGGATCGCCGCCGACAGCGCCGACGGCGGCTTCGGCGCCCACGCCATGGTCCACCTCGGCAAGCACGGCAATCTGGAGTGGCTGCCGGGCAAGAACGCGGGCCTGTCCGCCGCGTGCGGGCCCGACGCCGCCCTCGGTGATCTGCCGCTGGTCTACCCCTTCCTGGTCAACGACCCGGGCGAGGGCACCCAGGCCAAGCGCCGGGTCCACGCCACCCTCGTGGACCATCTGGTGCCGCCGATGGCCCGCGCCGACTCGTACGGGGACATCGCCCGCCTCGAACAGCTCCTGGACGAGTACGCCCAGATCTCCTCCATGGACCCGGCGAAGCTGCCCGCGATCCGCGCCCAGATCTGGACCCTCATCCAGGCCGCCAAGCTCGACCACGACCTCGGGCTGGCCGACCGCCCCGACGACGACGGCTTCGACGACTTCCTGCTCCATGTCGACGGCTGGCTCTGCGAGGTCAAGGACGCCCAGATCCGCGACGGGCTCCATGTCCTGGGCGCCGCGCCCGCCGGAGGCGACCGGATCAACCTGGTCCTGGCCATCCTGCGGGCCCGCCAGATCTGGGGCGGCACCACCGCCCTGCCCGGACTGCGCGAGGCCCTCGGCCTGGACGAGTCCGCCGCCACCCGCACCACCGCCGACGCGGCGGAGGAGCAGGCCCGCGCCCTGGTCACCGCCATGGACGAGGCCGGGTGGGACGAGTCCGCCATCCCCGAGGAACACGGTGAGCAGGTCGCGGCCGTGCTGCGGTTCGCCGCCCGCGAGGTCGTGCCCCGGCTCGCCGCCACCACCGACGAGCTGGACCACGCGGTGCACGCGCTGCGCGGCGGCTTCGTGCCCGCCGGGCCCTCCGGCTCCCCGCTGCGCGGGCTGGTCAACGTCCTGCCGACGGGCCGCAACTTCTACTCCGTCGACCCCAAGGCCGTGCCCTCCCGGCTCGCCTGGGAGACCGGTCAGGCGCTCGCCGACTCCCTCCTCGCCCGCTACCGCGACGACAACGGCGACTGGCCCACCTCCGTCGGCCTCTCCCTGTGGGGCACCAGCGCCATGCGCACCGCCGGTGACGATGTCGCCGAGGCGCTCGCGCTGCTCGGCGTCCGCCCGGTCTGGGACGACGCCTCCCGCCGGGTGACCGGTCTTGAGGCGATCCCGCTGGACGAGCTGGGCCGCCCCCGGGTCGATGTCACCCTGCGCATCTCCGGTTTCTTCCGGGACGCGTTCCCGCATGTGATCGGTCTGCTGGACGACGCCGTACGCCTGGCCGCCGCCCTGGAGGAGGACCCGGAGCAGAACTACGTCCGCGCCCATGTCCAGGCCGACCTCGCCGGGCACGGCGACGAACGCCGCGCCACCACCCGGATCTTCGGCTCCCGGCCGGGCACCTACGGCGCCGGACTGCTCCAGCTGATCGACTCCCGCGACTGGCGCACCGACGCCGACCTCGCCGAGGTCTACACCGTCTGGGGCGGCTACGCCTACGGCCGCGAGCTGGACGGCCGTCCCGCCCGCGCCGAGATGGAGAGCGCCTACCGGCGGATCACGGTCGCCGCGAAGAACACCGACACCCGTGAGCACGACATCGCGGACTCGGACGACTACTTCCAGTACCACGGCGGCATGGTCGCCACCGTCCGCGCGCTGCGCGGCACCGCCCCCGAGGCGTATATCGGCGACTCCACCCGCCCCGAGACCGTCCGCACCCGCACCCTGGTCGAGGAGACCTCCCGCGTCTTCCGCGCCCGCGTCGTCAACCCGAAGTGGATCGAGGCGATGCGCCGCCACGGCTACAAGGGCGCGTTCGAGCTGGCGGCCACCGTCGACTACCTCTTCGGGTACGACGCCACCACCGGCGTCGTCGCGGACTGGATGTACGACAAGCTCACCGAGGCGTATGTGCTCGACCCGGCCAACCGCCAGTTCCTCCAGGAGGCCAACCCCTGGGCGCTGCACGGGATCGCCGAACGGCTGCTGGAGGCGGAGTCCCGGGGCATGTGGGAGAAGCCGGACCCGGCGGTGCTGGAGGCGCTGCGCCAGGTCTACCTGGAGAGCGAGGGCGATCTTGAAGAGGGGGCGGACGAGGCCGCTCAGTAGCTCGTCGCCGGTCCGCCCGTCCTCGTAGACAGGCGTACGAAAGGGGGCGCGCCATCATGTGG